>DAITAN010000404.1:0-2453 GCA_036824235.1 Gaiellaceae bacterium
GAGGTCTGCGCGACCCTCGAGCGCGAGCGTCCGGAGGTCTGCGTGGTCGACTCCGTGCAGACGCTCTACGCGCCTGACCTCGGGTCGGCCCCGGGCTCGGTGGGGCAGGTTCGCGAGGCGGCCGGCCGCTTCCTGCGTGTGAGCAAGGAGCAGGGCATCGCAACCTTCCTCGTCGGTCACGTCACCAAGGAGGGCGCCGTCGCCGGCCCGCGCGTTCTCGAGCACCTCGTCGACTGCGTCCTGCACTTCGAGGGCGATCGCTACCGCTCGCACCGCATCCTGCGCGCTGTCAAGAACCGCTTCGGCTCGACCAACGAGCTCGGCGTCTTCGAGATGACCTCCGAAGGGCTGGTCGCCGTAGAGGACCCGTCGGAGCTGTTCGGCCGGCCCGACGACGAGCAGCCCGGCTCGGCGGTCGTCTGCACGATCGAGGGCACGCGCCCGCTGCTCCTGGAGATCCAGGCGCTCGTCTCGCCCACCGACCTCGCCATGCCGCGGCGCGTCGGAACGGGCGTCGACCCCAAGCGGTTGTCCATGATCGTGGCCGTCCTCGGGCGCCATGCCGGCCTCGCGCTGGGGCAGGCGGACGTCTTCGTCAACGTCGCCGGCGGCGTGCGGATCGACGAGCCGGGCGCCGATCTCGGGGTGGCGCTCGCCATCGCTTCCGCGGCTCGCGGCGCACCTGTCAAGCCCGGCCTGGCCTGCTTCGGGGAGATCGGGCTGACGGGCCGCGTTCGCCCTGTCAGTCAGGCGGAGCGGCGTCTCGCCGAGTGCGCGAAGCTGGGGTTCTCGGAGGCGCTCGTGCCGGACGGCACGGAGTCCCGTGGCAGAATGCGCCTGACAGCAGCGGCTTCGCTGCGACAGGCGATCACGGCGGGGCTCGATGCGAGCGGATCCTCGGAAGGATAAGACCCTCCTCTCGGCGCTCAAGCAGGTGGCGCCCGGTACGCCCCTTCGCTCGGGGATCGACGACATCATTCGCGCCGAGCACGGCGCCCTCATCGTCATCGGCGACCCGAACGAGCTCGCCTTCCTCTTCTCGGGCGGGATGCGGCTCGACCTGCCGCTCACTGCCCAGCTCCTCTATGAGCTGGCCAAGATGGACGGGGCGATCGTGGTCAGCCGCGACCTGCAGAAGCTCGTCTACGCGAACGTGCAGCTCATGCCCGACGCGTCGATCGCGACGAGCGAGACCGGCACGCGGCACCGCACCGCAGAGCGGGTGGCCAAGCAGACCGACGCGCTCGTGGTCTCGATCTCCCAGCAGCGCGAGACGGTCACGGTCTTCGTCGGCGACCTGCGCTACCAGCTCGGCGAGATCTCGGACACGCTTGCACGCACGAACCAGGCGCTCGGGACGCTCGAGACCTACCGGACGCGCCTCGACCAGGGGCTGACGCGCCTCACGGCCCTCGAGTTCCAGAGCGCCGTCGTCCTCGACGACGTGCTCGTCGTCCTCCAGCGAGGTGAGATGACGACGCGCATGGCCGAGGAGATCGAGCGCAACTGCGTGGAGCTTGGCGAGGAGGGCCGGCTGATCCGCATGCAGCTCGACGAGCTCATGGAGGACGTCCCGCGGGAAAAGGCCGCCGTCGTCTACGACTACGAGAGCTCGGGCGATCCCGCTGCATCGTCGACCGTGCTCGAGCGCCTCTCGCAGATCAACTACTCACACCTGCACGAGTTCGAGGAGCTCGCCGAGCTGCTCGGGTTCGGCCGCGACACGAACCCGCTCGACCTCAGCGTGCAGCCGCGCGGGTACCGCGTGCTCTCGCGCGTCCCGCGCCTCCCGGACTCCGTCATCCGCCACGTCGTGCGGGACTTCGGGAGCCTGGACGCCGTCGTGCGGGCGAGTCACCGCGAGCTCGAGGCGGTGGACGGCGTCGGCTCCGTCCGCGCCAGGGAGATCCGCGAAGGCCTGCGGCGTCTCCAGGAGCACAATCTCGTGGATCGTTACCTCCAGCTCTAACCTGGCCCCGGAGGGCCTCCGCGCCTCCGCTCAGGCCCAGGCGGGGCCTCGAAATCCCGAAAAGTTCGCTTTTCAAGCGGGTTTTCGGTACAATGACGAGGTTCCGGAGGTGTTCCGCAGGCGTCTCGGGCGCCTTTTGCTGCGCCCTCGTTCCAAGAGGAGGAGAGGTTGTACAAAGTCGGCGATAAGGTCGTCTATCCCCACCACGGCGCTGGAACAGTGGTGAAGAAGGAGTCACGGACGATTCTGGGCCAGGAACGCGAGTACCTGACCATCAAGATCCTCCACAACGACATGACCGTGAACGTCCCGACCGAGAACGCCGACCGCGTGGGACTGCGCAAGGTGATCGACGAGGAAATGGTGGAGCGGGTCGTCAAGGTGCTCCACGGCAACGGGACGAAGATGCCGAAGAACTGGAACCGGCGCTTCAAGTACAACCGCGACAAGATGAAGACGGGGGACATCTTCGAGCTCGCGGAGG
>DAITAN010000405.1:0-2450 GCA_036824235.1 Gaiellaceae bacterium
GCGAAGGCGCGCCGGGTGGCGCATAGTTCGCTCGGGCGCTACCCTTCCGCGGTCGGCCAATAGTCGTAGCCGTCCCACCGCATCAGCGACCGGTGCCGCGCCACATACGCGGCCGCCGCGGGACGGGGTCCGTGAGCGCCGAACGCCCCCGCAGCGGGTCCCGCTTCAGCCTGCGGAGGCATCGTGTTGCTGTGCTATCTTGGACGGTCGCGCTTTCTCCGAGCGCCCTCCGCCGCTTTGCCCGTCCTTCCGACCCCCCGAGGAGTCGCTGCCTTGCCCCGAGTTGACGCCCTCAGGACGCGCCGTAGCTTCGCGCGCCTGAACAAGGTCCTCGACGTCCCCAACCTCATCGATATCCAGCGCAAGTCGTTCGACTGGCTCGTCGACGCCGAGACCGGCGGTCTGCGCGAGACGATCGACGACATCTCGCCGATCGAGGACTACACGGGCCACCTCGCCGTGAACTTCGGCGAGTTCCACTTCGACGAGCCCGCGGCGTCGATCGACGAGTGTCGCGAGAAGGACCTCACCTACTCGCGCCCGCTGACCGTCACCGTCGCCTTCATCAACCACGAGACCGGCGAGATCCGCGAGCAGTCCGTCTTCATGGGCGACTTCCCGTGGATGACCGAGCGCGGCACGTTCATCATCAACGGCACCGAGCGCGTCGTCGTCACCCAGCTCGTGCGCTCCCCGGGCGCCTACCTGATGGAGCCCAAGGACCGCGAGAAGCAGGTCTTCACTGCCAACCTGATGCCCGCCCGCGGCTCGTGGCTCGAGCTCGAGATCGACAAGAAGGGCAAGGTCTTCGTCCGCATCGACCGCAAGCGCAAGCTGCCGGTCACCGTCCTGCTGCGGGCCATGACCTACAACCCGGAGACCGACGGCTCGGTCGAGGAGTCCGTCGAGGACATCGAGCGCCTGGACCAGGAGCTGCTCGAGCTCTTCAACGACTCGCTGTACCTGCGCAACACGATCGAGTCCGACCCGGACAACACGAAGACCAAGAAGGGCGCGCTCATCGAGCTCTTCAAGAAGCAGCGTCCGGGCGAGCCGCCGAGCGTCGACGCCGCCTACGCGCTGCTCAACCAGCTCTTCTTCGATCCCAAGCGCTACGACCTCACGCGCGTCGGGCGCTACAAGCTCAACTCGCGCCTGAACCTCGACATCGACCTCGACACGCGGACCCTCACGCACGACGACATCCACGCGCTCGTCAAGGAGCTCGTGAGCCTGCCCAAGATCCTCGGCATCCCCGAGGACGGCGAGATCGAGATCAAGGACTACGCGGCCGAGGCGATCTCGATGCCGCGCGAGCCCGTCGCCGAGCACCTCGACGAGTACGAGCACTTCGGCAACCGCCGCCTGCGCACGGTCGGCGAGCTCATCCAGGAGGCCTTCCGCATCGGCCTCTACCGGATGGAGCGCGTCGTGCGCGAGCGCCTCACCACCGAGGACGAGGACACGATCACCCCGCAGACGATCGTGAACATCCGCCCGGTCGTGGCGGCGCTGAAGGAGTTCTTCGGCTCCAGCCAGCTCAGCCAGTTCATGGACCAGACGAACTCGCTGGCCGGCCTGACCCACCGTCGCCGCCTGAGCGCCCTGGGCGCCGGCGGCCTCACGCGCGAGCGCGCGCCGATCGAGGTGCGCGACGTGCACCCGACGCACTACGGCCGCATGTGCCCGATCGAGACGCCGGAGGGACCGAACATCGGCCTCATCGGCTCGCTGTCGAGCTACGCCGAGGTCTCCGAGCACGGCTTCGTCACCACGCCCTACCGCGTGGTCGAGGACGGGCTCGTGACCGACAAGGTCACCCACCTGGACGCCACCCAGGAGGAGGAGCGCCTGATCGCGCAGGCCAACCACCCGATCGACGAGAAGACGGGCAAGCTCAAGGGCCCGGAGGTCGTCTGCCGCACGCTGGCGGGCCAGTACCTGACGGTCGCGCCCAAGGACGTCGACCTGATGGACGTCTCGCCCGAGCAGATCTGGTCGGTCGCCACGGCGATGATCCCGTTCCTCGAGCACGACGACGCCAACCGCGCGCTCATGGGCTCGAACATGCAGCGCCAGGCGGTGCCGCTGCTCAAGACCGACGCGCCGATCATCGGCACCGGCATGGAGCGCCGGGCCGCCCTGGACACCGGTGACGTCGTGCTGGCGCGCAACGCCGGCACGGTCAGCTTCGTCGACGCCGAGTCGATCACGATCGAGACGAAGGACGGCGGCAAGGACGAGTACGAGCTGCAGAAGTTCATGCGCTCCAACCAGGGCACGCTCATCCACCACAAGCCGAGCGTGACCACCGGTCAGACGGTCAAGGCGGGCGAGGTCATGGCCGACGGGTCGGCCACCGACCACGGCGAGATGGCCCTCGGCAAGAACCTGATGGTCGCCTTCATGTCCTGGGAGGGCTACAACTTCGAGGACGCGATCATCCTCTC
>DAITAN010000406.1:0-2447 GCA_036824235.1 Gaiellaceae bacterium
GGGATCGGGATCACCGTCAACGCTCTCCCGGAGGTTCTCTGATGTTCGGACTCGATGACAGACTCGCCGCCTTCGCCGACGGAGGCTCCATCTGGATCGTTCTGGCCGTCGCGGTGCTCCTCGGTCTCAGGCACGCGACCGATCCCGACCACATCGCGGCCGTGTCGACTCTCGTCGCCGGCGGGCGCGAACGCGCGGGCCGGCGGGCCGGCGAGCTTGGGCTGGCCTGGGGGCTCGGGCACGGCTTGACGCTCTTCGCGTTCGGGCTTCCCATCCTGCTGCTGGACAGCTACCTGCCCGAGCGCGTGCAGCAGGGAGCCGAGACCGCGATCGCGCTGGTGATCGTCTACCTCGCCGTACGCCTGCTCATCCGCTGGCGGCGAGGGGCCTTCCACGAGCACACGCATACGCACGGAGAGTTGGATCACTCTCATGTCCACGTCGGGCACGGCCACCGGCACGCGCGCGGCCGGCTCGGCGCCTTCGGCATCGGCCTCGTCCACGGCATGGGCGGGAGCGCCGGCGTGGGGATCCTCCTCGTCGCGTCGATCGAGTCGACGGCGCTCTCCGTTGCGTCGCTCGCTCTGCTGGCCGTGTTCACGGCGGTGTCCATGACGGTGCTCTCTGGCGGCTTCGGGCGCGCGCTCGTGGCTCGGCCGATGTCCGCCGCGTTCGGCGGCGTCGCACCGGTGCTCGGGACCGCGAGCATCGCGTTCGGCATCTGGTACGCGACCGCCGCGTGGAGCCTCGCGCCCTACCCGTTCTAGGCCCCTATGATCGGGGGCGGCCATGGCCGCCCCCGACCTCCTTTCCAACCTGACGCGCAACGCCGTCGACGTTCTGCCGGCGGGGGAGCTCGAGCGGAAGCTCGCCCTCGGCCGGCCGCTGCGCGTCAAGCTCGGGATCGACGTCACGGCGCCGCACGTCCACGTCGGCCACGCGATTCCGCTCCAGCGGATGGCGGCCTTCCAGCGGGCGGGTCACGTGGGCGTCCTCATCGTCGGCGACTACACGACGCGCATCGGCGACCCGTCGGGCCGCTCGAGCGAGCGCCCGATCCTCTCCGACGAGGAGATCGACGCGAACGCGCGCACGTACCTCGAGCAGGCCGCGCAGATCGTCGACACGAGCCCGGAGCGCCTCGAGGTGCGGATGAACGGCGAGTGGCTGCGCGAGCTCGACTTCGCCGAGGTCGTACGGCTCACGCGAACGATCACGGTTGCGCGCCTGCTCGAGCGCGACGACTTCGCCAAGAGGTTCTCGGCCGGGACCGCGATCTCGGTCTCCGAGCTCCTCTATCCGTTCATGCAGGCCTACGACTCGGTTGCGATCCACGCCGACGTCGAGCTCGGAGGCACGGACCAGCTCTACAACCTGCTCGCCGGCCGCGAGGTGATGCAGGCTTACGGCCTCGAGCCGCAGGTCGCCCTCACGACGCCGCTCCTCCTCGGCCCGGACGGCCGAAAGATGAGCGCGTCGCTCGGCAACTACATCGGGCTGACGGACCCGCCGGAGGAGCAGTTCGGGAAGACGATGCGGATCTCCGACGAGCTGTTGCCCGAGTACTACCGCCTGGTCATGGAGTCCGAGGTCGACCCGGCCGGGCTCGATCCGCTCGAGGCGAAGCTCGAGCTGGCCCGTTTCGTGGTGCGGCGCTCGCATGGGGAGGAGGCGGCCCGCGAGGCCGAGGCCCACTTCACCCGTGTGGTGCGGGAGGGTCGCGCTCCGGACGAGGTCGCCGAGGCGGAGCTCCCGCCTGGCGACCCCGTTCATCTGCCGGCGGTCATCCGTGAGGTCTTCGGGCTCTCGACCAGCGATGCCCGCCGGATGATCGCGCAGGGCGGGGTGAAGCTGAACGGCTCGCCTACTGCGGACATCGACCTTCCTCGTGCCTCACTGGACGACGCTCTGCTCCAGGTCGGAAAACGTCAGTTCGTGCGGCTTCGAGCCGTCTGAGCGACCTCCTTGACACCCCTCCGGTCGTTGCTATCATTCCTCGGCCGCGTGTACGGCTGCGCGAAACTGGCAAACGACGACCAACGGAGAAGCCCCACGGCTGAAGCCTGATACGACCAAGTATCACTTCCTCCAGGGGCCTCCCGCGTGAGTAGGAGGCCTTTTTCGTGCCAGCTGGCGGCGCCCGGTCTTTGAAAACTCAACAGCGTGAACGTCGAGACCCTCTCGCGCTTCGGCGTGAGGGGTCTAAATGAACCCGTCTCCTCTCTCGAGAGGGGACTTTGAGCTCAAGCTCAACTGAACCTGTTAGCAACCAGCCTTCGGGCTGAATTGCGAAAGGTCTTCACGGAGAGTTTGATCCTGGCTCAGGACGAACGCTGGCGGCGCGCCTAACACATGCAAGTCGAGCGAGAACCAGAGCTTCGGTTCTGGGGAAAGCGGCGAACGGGTGAGTAACACGTGGGTAATCTGCCCTCGGCACCGGGATAGCC
>DAITAN010000407.1:0-2436 GCA_036824235.1 Gaiellaceae bacterium
CCGGCCGCGAGCCCGCTCGCGCGCGGTGCCGCCGCTCCCGCGGCCGAAGAGGCCGCCGAACAGATCGCCGAGGTCTCCCAGATCGCCGACGTTGCCCGACCACTGGAAGCCGCCCCCGCCAGGCCCGCCCTGGAACATGCGCGAGCCCATCTGGTCGTACTGCTTGCGCTTCTCGGGATCGGAGAGGACGTCATAGGCGCCCTGCACCTCCTTGAAGCGCTCCTCCGCGCTCGCGTCGCCCGGATTGCGGTCCGGGTGGTACTGGCGGGCGAGCTTGCGATAGGTCTTCTTGATCTCGTCCGCCGAGGCCGTCTTCGAGACGCCCAGGATCTCGTAGAGGTCCTTCACGCCTCGGGCGCCTCCTGCGAGATGACCACGCGGGCGGGCCGCAGGACGCGGTCGCCCAGGCGGTAGCCCTTCTGGATCACCTCGAGGATCGCCCCGTCGTCCTGCTCGGACGGCTGGGTGAGCAGGGCCTCGTGGACGTGCGGGTCGAAGGCGCCGTCCGTCTCGATCTCGACGAGCCCCTCCTTCGCGAGCGCCGAGCCGAGCTCGCGGTGCACGAGCCGCACGCCCTCCTCGAGCTTCGCCTCCTCGTGCTCCTCGGCGGCGACGAGCGCGCGCTCGAGGTCGTCGAGCACGGGCAGGAGCTCCTTGACGACCCGCTCGTTGGCACGCGAGACGAGGCTCTCGTTGTCGCGCGCGGCCCGCTTGCGGAAGTTGTCGAACTCGGCCGCGACGCGCTTCAGGTCGGCGAGGTACTCGTCGCGCTCGCGCTCGAGGAGCGCGAGGCGCTCCTCGAGCTCGGCGACGGCCTGCTCGACCTCGTCGGGGCGGGTCTGCTCCTCGGAGGCCATCAGGACTGCTTCGCCTCTTCGTCGATGACCTCGTAGTCGGCCTCTTCGACGACCTCGTCCTCGTCGGGCGCGCGGTTGCCGCCGTCGCCGGCGGGCTGGGACGCGGCCTGCTCGGCCTGCACCTTCTGGTACACGGCCTGGGCGAGCTGGTGCGAGGCCTGCATGAGCTCCTCGCTCTTCGTCCGGATGGCCGAGATGTCGTCGCCGCCGACGACGCCGTTGAGCGCCTCGATGCGCTCCTCGATCGTCTTGACGGTCTCCTCGTCGAGGGAGTCGCGATGCTCGGCGAGGCTCTTTTCGGTCGAGTAGACGAGCGTCTCGGCCTGGTTGCGGGCCTCGGCGAGCTCGCGCATGCGGTGCGCCTCGCCCGCGTGCGCCTCGGCGTCGGTGACCATGCGCTCGACCTCTTCGTCGGAGAGGCCCGAGCCTCCCTCGATGCGGATCTGCTGCTGGTTGCCGCTGCCGAGGTCCTTGGCCGAGACGTTGAGGATGCCGTTCGCGTCGATGTCGAAGGCGACCTCGATCTGCGGCATGCCCCGCGGCGCCGGCGGGATGCCCACCAGCTGGAACTTGCCGAGCGTCTTGTTGAACGAGGCCATCTCGGACTCGCCCTGGAGGACGTGGATCTCGACCGACGGCTGGTTGTCCTCCGCCGTCGTGAACGTCTCCGACTTCTTCGTCGGGATGGTCGTGTTCCGCTCGATCAGCGGCGTGAAGATCTGGCCCTTCGTCTCGATCCCCAGCGAGAGCGGGGTGACGTCGAGCAGGAGCACGTCCTTGACCTCGCCCTTGAGGACGCCGGCCTGGATGGCCGCGCCGACGGCGACGACCTCGTCCGGGTTGACGCCCTTGTGCGGGTCCTTGCCGACGAGCTCCTTGACCTTCTCCTGCACGGCCGGCATGCGGGTCATGCCGCCGACGAGGACGACGTGGTCGATCTTGTCGGCCGTCAGACCGGAGTCGGTCAGGGCCTGCTTGGTCGGGCCGACCGTCCGCTCGAGCAGGTCGTGCGTGAGCTCGTTCAGCTTCGCGCGCGTGAGCTGGAGGTCGAGATGCTTCGGGCCCTCCTGCGTCGCGGTGATGAACGGCAGGTTGATCTGCGTCGAGGTCGTCGAGGAGAGCTCGATCTTCGCCTTTTCCGCGGCCTCGTAGAGGCGCTGGAGCGCCATCTTGTCCGCGGCGAGGTCGATGCCCTGGTCGCGCTTGAACTCCGCGACCATCCAGTCGACGACGGCCTTGTCGAAGTTGTCTCCGCCGAGGTGGTTGTCGCCGTTCGTGGCCTTCACCTCGAAGACGCCCTCGCCGAGTTCGAGCACGGAGACGTCGAACGTCCCGCCGCCCAGGTCGAAGACGAGGATCGTCTGGTCGGCTTCCTTGTCGAGCCCGTACGCGAGCGAGGCTGCGGTCGGCTCGTTGATGATGCGAAGGACGTTGAGGCCGGCGATCTTGCCGGCGTCCTTCGTGGCCTCGCGCTGGGCGTTGTTGAAGTAGGCCGGGACGGTGACGACCGCGTCCGTGACCGTCTCGCCGAGATAGGCCTCGGCGTCGGCCTTCAGCTTCTGCAGGATCATCGCGCTGA
>DAITAN010000052.1:0-10647 GCA_036824235.1 Gaiellaceae bacterium
CGGCGCAGGTCGCCACGGCCGCCGGCGTCAGGGCGCGCCCCGGGCCGGAGAGCCGGTCGCCCGGGTGAAGCACGCCTCCGGCGCCGGTCAGCATTCCGCCGAGCACGAGGGCGACTCTGTCCTCCGGGTCGAGCTCTTCGCCCGGGGCGAGGTCGTGGCGCTCCATCTCGCGCGCGAGCTTCGTCAGCGTCTCGCCGGGCAGGCCGGTCAGCTCGGCGACGCGCGAGAGCTCGAAGACGGTCGCCGCCTCGTGCCTCAAGGCTCGGACGTCCGCGCGTCGTCCGGGTCTTCGTGACCCGGCCCGCGCTGCGCGTCCTCCTCGATCCGGCGCTCGGGCGGCGCCTCCTTCTCTTCCTCGGTCGGCTCCGGCGGCTCTGGAGTGGACATGGCCCGATCCTACTGGCGCGCCGTCCCCCCGAGTAGTCGTGGCGCGCTCAGTAAGCTCGCCTCGATGGCGACTTCCGATCAGCTCCGGGAGTGGCGGAACTGTCCGCGCTGTGGATCTTCGCTCGAGCACGAGGAGGGCTCGGTCTCCTGCCACGCGTGCGGGCTGCAGGAGTACGCGAACCCGGCGCCGACGGCGAGTGCGGTGATCGACAACGGCGCGGGCCGCCTCCTGCTCGCCCGCCGAGCGGGCGAGCCCGGGAAGGGCCTCTGGGACCTCGTCGGCGGGTTCATGGACGAGGGCGAGGAGGCGGTCGAGACCCTGCGGCGCGAGCTCCGTGAGGAGACCGGCTGCGAGGCCGAGGTCGGCGAGTTCCTCGGCGGGCTCCCCGACCGCTACGGCGACGGCGGCATCTGGACGATCAACTTCTACTGGGAGGGGACGCTCGAGGGAGAGCCGCAGCCCGGCGACGACGTCGCCGAGCTGGCCTGGTTCCCGCGGGAGGAGCTTCCGCCGCGGGCCGAGTTCGCCTTCGCCAACACGATCGCGCTCCTCGAGCGGGCCGGAGCGCGCTTCCTCGAGCCGCCCGGGTAGCGGACCCCCGTGACCGGTCCGATCCTCGCCCTTGCGGCGAGCCTGAGCTGGGGCGTCGGCGACTTCCTCGCCGGGCTGAGCAGCAGGAGGCTTCAGCTCCTCACCGTCCTCGTCGTCTCCCAGGCCGCCGGCCTCACGTCCCTCGTCGTGCTCGTCGCAGTGCGCGGGAACGGACCGCCCGAGGCCAAGTACCTCATCTACGCCGCGCTCGCCGGGATCGCCGGCGCGATCGGGCTGGCGGCCCTCTACCGCGGTCTCGCAGTCGGCTCGATGAGCGTCGTCGCGCCGATCTCGGCCACGGCCGCGGTCATTCCGGTTGCGGCAGGCGTGATCACGGGCGAGCGGCCGAGCACCGCGCAGGCGACAGGGATCGCCCTCGCCCTGGCCGGAGTTGTCCTCGCCTCGCGGGAGAGCCGTCCCGACGGCGGTGGGCGCGGGATGGCCGAAGGAGTCGGTCTCGCACTCGTGGCTGCGCTCGGGTTCGGCCTCCTCCTCGTAGCGCTCGGAGCGGCCAGCGACGCGGATGCGCTCTGGGCGACGCTTGCGATGCGGGCGACCTCCTTCACCCTGCTCGCACTTACCGCGCTCCTGATCAGGCCGAGCCTGTCGCTCGGGCGCACCGACCTGGCGGCGCTTGCGCTCATCGGCGTGCTCGACGCCGCGGGCAACGCCCTCTTCGCCGTCGCGACGACCGAGAGCCTCCTCAGCGTTGCCGCGGTGCTCGCGCAGCTCTACCCGGTGGTCACCGTGCTCCTGGCGCGAATCGTGCTCGGAGAGCGGATCTCGCGCCTCCAGCAGGCCGGCGTCGTGAGCGCGTTTGCGGGCATTGCGCTCATCACGGCCGGCTGATCGGCCTCCTGCAGGACTATCCGGACGGCCAGGAACGATAGGCCGAACGGCCTATATGGACCAGCGGCATTGCGGCCGATAATCGGCTCACATGGACTACGGGACACATCGGATCGACGATCATCTGCGCGAGGACTGGGTCGACGCCTGGATTGCGGAGGGCCTCGACGCCGTCGAGGCGTTCCTCCGCAACCATGCGGCGTTCGACACCTTTCTCGAAGACCGAGACTAGACGGTCTTCGAGCGGTCAGGCCTGCGCAGTCTGTGCCAGGCCGAGCGACTGCTCGAGCATCCGCTTCGGCTGAGCGCCGATCGCGGCTGCCGCTGGCTCACCGCCCTTGAAGAGGACGATCGTGGGGATCGAGAGGATCCCGTATCGCTGTGCGAGCTCAGGCTCCTCGTCGATGTTGACCTTGACGACGCGAAGCTCGTCGCCCCGCTCGTCCGCTATCTGATCGAGGATGGGCGAGACGGCACGGCAAGGGCCGCACCACTCCGCCCAGAAGTCGACGATCACCGGGGTCTCGCTCTTGAGCACCTCGGTGTCGAACTCGTGGGTCGTGATTGGGTTTGCCATACCTCTCCAAACGTAGACTGACTGCCAGATGTTCCGCACCCTAGCGCGCGTTCCCGATCACCCTGCGGTCGAGCTGGAGATCCTCGACTGGTGGGACGAACGGGGGACCTTCGAGCTGCTCCGCGAGCAGAATCGCGGCGGCCCCGTCTGGAGCTTCGTCGACGGCCCGGTGACCGCGAACAAGACGCTGGCGATCCACACGGCGTGGGGCAGGACCCTCAAGGACGTCTTCCAGCGGTACAAGGCGCTGCAGGGGTTCGACCAGCGCTACCAGAACGGGTTCGACTGCCAGGGCCTCTGGATCGAGGTCGGCGTCGAGCGTGAGCTCGGGCTCAACTCCAAGCGCGAGATCGAGGAGTACGGGCTCGCCGAGTTCGCGCGCAAATGCCGCGAGAAGGTCGTCTGGTCGGCGACGGAGATCACGCGCGGGTCGAAGCGCCTCGGCCAGTGGATGGACTGGGGCAACGACTACTTCACGTTCTCGGACACGAACATCGAGTACATCTGGCGCTTCCTCCGCAAGATGCACGACGACGGCCAGCTCTACCTCGGACACCGTTCGACCGAGTGGTGCCCCCGCTGCGGCACCTCGATTTCGGCACACGAGCTGGTCGGGAGCTACGAGGACCGCACCGATCCCTCGCTCTTCGTCCGCTTCCCGCTCGTCGAGCGCCCCGGGCAGTCGCTCGCCGTCTGGACGACGACGCCCTGGACGCTCCCGGCGAACGTCGCGGCGGCGGTCAACCCCGAGGCCCAGTACGGCCTCCGCGAGAACGGCGAGTGGGTCGCCGTCGCCCGCGACCCCGACGAGGAGTTCTCGGAGCGGGTCAAGGGCTCGGAGCTCGTCGGCCTTCGCTACGAGGGGCCGTTCGACCACCTGCCGGCCTTGCAGGGCATCGAGCACCGGGTCATCCCCTGGGACGAGGTCTCGCTGGAGGAGGGCACCGGGATCGTCCACATCGCGCCGGGCTGCGGCGCCGAGGACTTCGAGCTCTCGCGGGTTCACGACCTGCCCGTGCTCGCGCCGGTGGACGAGGCCGGCCGCTTCTACGCGGACTTCGGCTGGCTCCACGGGCAGGGGACGGCGGAGGCGGCGGACCAGATCGTCGTCGACCTGGCCGAGCGCAGGCGCCTGATCGCCGCCGAGGAGATCGAGCACCGCTTCCCCTTCTGCTGGCGCTGCCACACGCCGCTGATCTTCCGCATCGCCGACGACTGGTTCATCGCGGTCGACGAGCTGCGCCCGAAGCTCGTCGCCGCCAACGAGACCGTCAAGTGGACGCCCGACTACTTCGGCAAGCGCATGGAGGACTGGCTCCGGAACATGGGGGACTGGAACATCTCGCGACGGCGCTACTACGGCCTGCCGCTGCCCATCTACCCGTGCGACTGCGGCCACGTGACCGTCATCGGGTCCCGGGCTCACCTGGAGGAGGGGGCGACCGCCGGGCTCGACGCGCTCGAGGAGCTTCGCCGTCCCTGGATCGACGCCGTGACGATCCGCTGCGAGGCCTGCGGGAACGAAGAGGTAAAGCGGATCCCCGAGGTCGGGGATGTCTGGCTCGACGCCGGCATCGTTCCCTTCTCGACGCTCGGCTGGCAGAGCCCCGAGTGGGTCGAGCACGGGTATGCGACCGGGGCGGCCGCGGGCCTGACGGGTGCGGACCTCCCGAACCACGAGTACTGGGAGACCTGGTTTCCCGCGCACTGGGTCTCCGAGATGCGTGAGCAGATCCGCCTCTGGTTCTACTCGCAGCTCTTCATGTCAGTCGCCCTCGTCGGCCGCGCGCCGTTCCGCGAGGTGCTCGGCTACGAGAAGATGCTGGACGAGCACGGCCGCGAGATGCACGGCTCGTGGGGGAACATGATCGACGCCGAGGATGCGTTCGCGCGGATGGGCGCCGACGTCATGCGCTGGCAGTTCTGCGCGCAGCCCCCCGACCGCAACCTGCTCTTCGGCTACGGGCCCGCGCACGAGATCAAGAAGAAGCTCCTCACGCTCTGGAACTCGGTCCGCTTCCTCGTGGACTACGGGAACATCCAGGGCTTCAAGCCGAGCTTCGGCGACCTCGACGAGCCGCCCCTCGGCGACGACGCGCGCGCCCTCGACCGCTGGCTCGTCGCGCGGACGCAGCAGTACGTCCGCGACGCCACCCAGGCGCTCGACGACCAGCTGACGTACCGCCTCGTCGAGGGCTTCGACGACTTCGTCGACGACATTTCCAACTGGTACATCCGCCGCTCGCGCCGGCGGTTCTGGGACGGGGACGAGGCGGCGCTCCGCGTCCTCTGGTACGCGCTCGTCCAGGGAGTCCGTGCGATCTCGCCCGTGATGCCGTTTCTCGCGGAGCACCTGTGGCGGAGCCTCGTCGCCGACGCGTGCGAGAGCGCGCCCGAGAGCGTGTTCCTCGCCGGCTGGCCGCAAGCGGGCGAGCCCGACTCCGCGCTTCTCGAAGAGATCGCCGAGCTACGGGCGGTCGTCGGGTTGGGCAACCGCGCGCGCGACTCGGCGGGGATGAAGCTGCGCCAGCCGCTCAGGGCGCTCGTCGTCGAAGGCGCCGACCGGGCGATCGGTCACGGCGACGAGATCGCCGAGGAGCTGCGCGTGAAGTCGGTCTCGTTCGAGCAGATCGCGGGCGCGACGGTGCGGGCGAAGCCGAACCTGAAGCTCCTCGGCCCCAAGCTCGGCTCGGAGCTGCCGACGATCCGCGCTGCCCTCGCCGAGGGTCGCTTCGAGCACCTTCCCGACGGCGGCGTCCTCGTGGACGGGCACGACCTTGCACCGGACGAGGTCTTCGTCCAGCGGGAGGCGCCCGAGGGCTGGGCGCTCGCGGAGGGCGCGGGCCTCGCGGTCGCGCTCGACGTCCGCCTCGACCCGGAGCTCGAGCTCGAGGGCCGGGTCTATGACCTCGTGCACACGGTGAACTCGATGCGCAAGGAGCAGGGGCTCGAGATCACCGACCGCATCGTCCTCACGCTTCCTGACGGCGAGGACCTCCAGCGGTTCGCGGACTGGATCAAGTCCGAGACGCTCGCGGTCGAGATCGAGCGCGGCCCAGAGCTCGCCGTTCGCAAAGCCTGAGTTCCCTCAAGCTCTCCTTAACAAGAAAGGAAAAGGCCCGCCGCTCGGGGGGTAAGCGCGGCGGGCCTTTCCAGATTGCTCACCGCGGATTACATGGCCAGGGACACACACCGCGGTTCGCATCGCCCAGTGACAGCCACGCTACCCCTCTTGGCTGTGAGTTGGAATAGGCCGAACGGCCTATCTTTGAAAGAGATGTAGATATGACTTACAAAGCGTAAAGCAGGACAGAGAGCGACGATGGCCGCAGGCCCTCCCTATCATCAAGGCCACACGCCGTGAGCGACGAAACCCAAACGATGCTCCACGCCGTGGCACTGCTGGCCCTTGCGGTGGTGTACGGGCTCGTGTCGATCCTGCTCGGCATCTCGCTCGCGCGCGAACGGAGGACATCCTGGCTGGGGATGGGCATCTGGCTCCTCTTCGCGCTCGTGGCCATCCTTTCAGGGCTTCTGGGCGGGCTCGCGCTCGCCGACGAGGACGTCTTCGAAGACGAGCCGTCCTGGCTCGTGATCGGTGGGTCGGTGGCGGTCGCGATCCCGGGCTTGATCATGCTCTTCCGAGGGCATGACCGCAGCCTCCTCTTCGCTGCGCGCAGGCGCGTGCGCGAGGCGGAGGAGCTCGCGACCGAGCGTGGGCGCGAGGCGGACGCGATCTCGCGGCTCTCCGCCACGCTCTCGCGGACGCAAACGGCGGAAGAAGCAGTGGAGTCGCTCTTCGACGAGGTGGAGGCGCTGCTGGAGCCCGACGTGCTCCTGCTCGCCCGCGTCGACGAGGAGTCGCGCCGCGCGGTCGGTTACGCCACGCGCGGCATCGACGTCGACTGGTGGGGCAGCGTCTCACTGCACCTCGACGAGGACACGGGCGCCCTCGTCCAGACGGCGCGCACCCGCGAGCCGATGGCGATCTACGACATCGCGACGGCGCCGAACGTCAACCGGCGGCTCGCCGAGGCCGTCGGCGCGAAGAGCGCCGCATTCATCCCGGTCATCTCCGAGGGCCAGGTCGCCGGTGTGCTCGTGGTCGTCAGCCAGCACGCGCACCGGCAGTTCACGGGCTCGGAGCTGGACACCGTCCAGGGGATGGCCAGTGAGGCCGCCCTCGCGCTCAGCCGAACGCGGTCGAGCGAGGCCCTGCGCGCGGCGCTCGAGCGCGAGCGGCTGATCGCCGAGATCGGTCGTCGCGTTCGCTCGGAGCTCGACCTCGACACCGTCCTCCAGGTCGCCGTCGAGGAGACCGCGAAGGCGATCGGCGTCACACGGAGCTTCATCCGCCTCGGCGAGCTAGGAGAGCCGATGCCCGTGCTCGCCGAATGGGACGCACCCGGCGTCGAGCCGGTGGGCGACGAGGCGCCAAACCTTCCGGCCATGAACCTCGCCGCGCGCAATCGCCGCACCGTGGCCATCGCCGATGTGGAGTCGGCCGACGAGCTCCGCGAGGACCCCTCTCTCGGGAGCCCGGACACCCTCCTTGCTCTGGGAGCGCACTCCACCCTCGCCACCCCGATCCTCGTCTTCGACCGCATGATCGGGGTGTTCAGCCTGCACCGGGGGGAGGCCAGACACTGGGAAGCGGGCGAGATCGCGTTTGCGGAGGCCGTGGCCCGGGAGCTTGGCCTCGCGATCCACACCGCGCGGCTCCTGGGCGAGAACGAGCAGCGCCTCCGGCAGCAGGAGACGCTGATCAAGGCCGCCCAGGTGCTCACGAGCGACCTGCACTTCGAGTCCGTCATCCGCCGGCTCGTCGAGGAGGTCGTGGCGCTGACCGGCGCGGACGCGGCCGACTGCTGGATCCTCGAGCCCGACCGGAAGCTGCTCCGCTGCCGGGGCGTGGTGGGCGTCCCCGAGTGGAACGTGGGCCGCGAGATCCCGCCCGAGGGCACGATCGGCCGGGCGCTCCAGTCGGGTCGCACGGTCCTCACCCACGACTTCGCAGCGACCGAGAAGCCCACGCCCAGCCCACCGTACGCAGTCTTCAACGACGTCATGTGCGCGCCGATCATGTGGCTCGGCGAGGTCCGAGGGGTGCTCGGCGTCTGCGACCGCGAGCCCGGCCGCTTCGAGGCCGGAGACGTCGAGATTATTGAGGCCTTCGCGCGCTTCGCGTCACTCGCGCTCCACAACGCCGAGAGCTTCGAGGAGCGGGAACGTCAGGCCCAGGTGCAGCGCGGCTTCTACCGGATCGCCGAGGTGCTGGGCTCGCCGCTGTCGCTCGAGCAGACTCTCGACGCCCTGGCGCAGGCGGCCTCCGAGGCGCTCGGCGGCGCGGCGGCGGTCGTCCTCGAGCGCACCGGCGACCAGGTCGTCCTCGCCGGCGCGCACGAGTTGCCAGACTCGATCCGGAGGCGCTTCGCCGTCGGCGTCGGCGCCTCCGCGTGGCCTTTTGCGATCGAATCGGGGGAGGGGCGCATCCTTGCCTCGCCCGAGCTCGCAGGCGACGACCGGTTCGACGCCGAGCTCCGCGAGCTGCTCGCAGCCGAGGGCTACGGCTCCCTCATCTGCACGCCGGTCGCGGGCGTGCGCGAGCAGGCCTACGCCGGCGTCGTCCTCTTCCACGGAGCGCGCACGTTCACCGACGAGGACGTCCTGCTCACGCGGCACGTGAGCGGTGCGGCGCAGGGTGCGCTCGAGCGCAGCGAGCTCTTCGAGAGCGAGCGCCGCGCGCGGATGTTCTCCCAGCGACTCGCGCGTCTCGGGACGTTGCTGGGGACGAGCCTCAACCCGACGGTCGTGCTGGACGAGGTCGCCCGGGAGGCCCCCGGCCTCCTCGATGCCGACGCCGCCGTCATTCGCCTGCTTGACGGCGACGACCTCGTCGTACGCGCGGCCTATGGGCCCGGGACGGAGCGCCTCGCGGCATCGTCCTCGAGCTCGTCGGCGGGCCTTCCGGGGGCCGTCGTCCAGGCCCGCGCGCCACAGGCCGTGCGCGACGGTCGCGAGCAGCCGCGGCTCTCGCGCGGCGACGCGCTCCTCGAGCAGGACATGACCGCCGCGGTCGCCGTCCCGATGGTCGCTCACGGAAGCGGCCTCTACGGCGTCCTCGCCGTCTACGCACGCACGCCCCGGACATGGCGCGACGACGAGCTCGAGTCGCTCGCCGCCCTCGCCGCCTCGGCATCCGCCTCGATCACCAACGCCGAGCTTTTCCAGCGCGTCGCCGAAGAGCGCGAGCGCGGCGCCGCGATCCTCGCCAACATCGCCGACGGGATCGTCGCCGTCGGACGCGACGACAGGATCGTGCTGTGGAACGCGATGGCGGAGCACATCACTGGCGTGCCTGCGTCGGAGGCGCTCGGCCGCCTCGTCCCTGAGGTCCTGCAGCGCGAGCTCGCCGCGGAGGGAACGGACACGCCGGGCGAGCGCTACATCGCGGTGCGCCGCGGTGCGAACGACATCTGGATCGCGCTCAGCGAGGCGGTCATGCTGGACCCCTCGGGGGTGGTCGCCGGACGGATCTTCGCCTTCCGCGACGTGTCGAGCGAGCGCGTGGTCGAGCAGATGAAGTCCGACTTCGTCTCTACCGTCTCGCACGAGCTGCGAACCCCCCTGACCTCGATCTACGGCTTTGCCGAGACCCTCATGCGGAGCGACGTCGACTTCAGCGACCCCGAACGGACGACCTTCCTGCGCTACATCGCGTCGGAGTCGGAGCGCCTGATCGGGATCGTCGACGATCTCCTCAACGTCGCGCGGCTCGAGGCGGGGACGCTGTCGGTGGCGCTCGAGCCCACCGACCTGGGGACCGTGGCCCGCGAGGCTGCGGCCGGGATCGGGGCGCACGCCGGCGAGGCGCATCGCTTCTCCGTCGACGTCGAGCCCGGCGAGCTCGTTGTCTACGCCGACCCGGAGAAGCTCGGCCAGGTGCTGTCGGCGCTGGTCGCCAACGCCGTCAGCTACTCGCCCGAGGGCGGCGAGATCACGATCTCGGCCCGGCGCCGCGCCGACATGGCCGAGATCGTCGTGGCCGACGAGGGCGTCGGAATTGCCCGCGCCGATCTGCAGCGGATCTTCACGAAGTTCTTCCGGGCTGAGCGCGATGGTGTCACCTCGCAGGGAAGCGGCCTCGGGCTCTTTCTCGTCCGCGGTCTCGTGAGCGCGATGGGCGGGCGCATCTGGGTCGAGTCCGACGAGGGGCAGGGCTCGCGCTTCACGTTCGAGCTCCCACTCGCGGGCGGCGAGCCTTCCGAAGGGCCGCGCGTGGAAGCGGCGGCGACGCCGTGACGCACGTTCTCGTCATCGACGACGAGGCGCCCATCCGCCTTCTCTGCCGCGTGAACCTCGAAGCCGAGGGAATAGGCGTGAGCGAGGCGGGCGACGGGCCGGGCGGCCTCGACCTCGCGCGCGCCGAGCAGCCCGACGTGATCCTTCTCGACGTGATGATGCCGGGCCTCGACGGCTGGCGCGTCGCGGAGGTGCTGCTCGACGACCCGGCGACGGCCGAGATCCCGATCGTCTTCCTCACGGCGCGCGCGGACGTACGCGATCGCGCGCGCGGCATCGACCTGGGCGGGCTCGAGTACATCACGAAGCCGTTCAACCCGGTCGAGCTGGCCACTCTCGTGCGCAACGTCCTCTCGGCGGTTGCGAACGGCGAGCGCGAGCGGTTGCGCAGCGACAAGATCGCCCAGCTCAGAGAGCTGTTCGAGAGCGCGTGATCGACCCGTCGCCCTGGGTCTAGCGGAAGCGCGCGACGGCCATCTCGACGCAGTTGTAGCCGCGCCAGTTGCCGCTCGTCCAACCGGTGCCGACGTAGCGGAAGCCCGGCCGCAGGAGCAGGACGCGGTGACCGGGGCTGTCGAGCCACATCCGCACGGCTCGCAACGGCGTGAACCACGCGCAGGTTCCCCACGCGAGGATCTCGCCGGTTCCGGCTGCGAGTTGCGAGGAGTGATGGAACGAGTCGGCACGCATCAGATGACGCGACCAGGCGTGGGAGCCGCGCTGGAGCGTCGGGCCGAGGCGGAGCGTCCGGAGGCCGTGTGCGGCCCTCGTCTGGTTGATTTTGGCAATGAGGCGCTTCTCCATCGGCGTCTGCGCGGCCGACTCGGACGGAGTGGCAAGCGCGAGCGCCGCGGCACACACGAACAGGGCGATGAGTGTCTTCACAGGTCCTGGCATGCGAGAGACAGTGCCCGACAAGTGTCGGCAACTCGTTGGCAAA
>DAITAN010000408.1:0-2434 GCA_036824235.1 Gaiellaceae bacterium
CGGTGGAGCCGCGTGCGCCCGGAGGCGGCCGAGCCGGTGTCCGCGTCCGCGAACGGCGGCCCTCCGCTCGACCCGGAGCTCGAGCGCCGGCTCGACGAGGAGCTCGCCCGCTACGACGGCTGAGAGGGCTCGGTGGAGGCCAAGATCCCACTCGCCTTCGTCGCCGGCCTCGTCTCGTTCGCGACCCCGTGCGTGCTGCCGCTAGTCCCCGGCTACCTCGCCGTGGTGTCGGGCCAGGAGGCGGGCGTGGGAGGGCGACGCGTCGTGCTGGCGAGCCTGCCGTTCGTGGCCGGCTTCACGGCGGTGTTCGTCGCGTTAGGCGCCGCGGTCGCGGCGGCCGGCAGCCTCTTCCTGGACAACCGCGAGCTGTTCCTCGCCGTCGCGGGCCTCGTCGTGGTCGTGCTCGGCTTCGCGATGATGGGGCTGCTCCCGCTGCCCTATCTCGACCGCCTGGCCGCCCCGCGGCTCGTGCAGAGCGCGAGCAAGACGGGATCCGCGGCCCTGCTCGGCGCCGCGTTCGGGCTCTGCGCCGCCCCGTGCATCGGCCCTGTGCTCGGAGGAATCCTCGCGCTCGCGGGCGAAGGCCAGACCGTGGCGGAGGGGACGATCCTGCTCCTCGTCTACTCGGCCGGCCTCGCGCTCCCGTTCCTCGCCGTCGGCGTGGGCTTCGGGCGCGCGATGGGCGCGTCCCGCTGGCTGCGCGACCGCTACCAGGTGCTGCGGGTCGTCGGCGGCGCGTTCCTCGTCGCCCTGGGCCTGATCCTCTTCTTCGACCGCTTCTGGTGGCTGAACGTCGCGGTCAACCGCTTCTTCGAGTTCTTCGGCATCGGCGTGTGAGGGTCCGCGCGAGGGCGCGCTCGCTCAAGGCGCTCTGAGCACGGGCGGCGGCAGGTCGGGGAAGCGGCCCTGCGCCGCGTGGACGGACTCGAGCACGCCGCTCACGTCCAGGCCGCGGTGGACAGGCGCGTACGGCCCGAGCCGCCTGGAAGCTTTCTCGAGCTGGCGTTCGCAGCCGACGGGGTTGCCGCGGTCTGCCTGGTACCAGGCGACGGCGACATGGACGAGGCCCTGAAAGAAGTCCCGCTCGGCGGGCTCGGCAGCGCGCCAAACGTCCTCGAGCACCTCGTGGGCGGCGAAGTACTCGCCCGTGCGAATCAGGTCGAGGCCGCGCTCGAGCTCGGCCTCAGCCTGTGCCTCAGACGAGAACCTTCACCTCGCCGTCCTCGACGACGGTCTCGAAGGTCTCGAGCTTGAGCGCGCGGTCGAACTCGTTCTCGCCCGTCCTGACGTCGTACTGCCAGCCGTGCCAGGGGCACGAGAGGACGCAGCCCTCGAGCTCGCCGTGGCCGAGCGGTCCGCCCATGTGCAGGCAGTCGCTCTGCGTCGCGTAGAAGGTGCCCTCGACGTTGAAGAGCGCGAGCTCGCGCTCGCCCGCCGTCACGACGCGTGCGGCGCCCGCCGGCACGTCCTCGACTCGGGCGACGGTGTGGAGCTGGCCGACGGGCATCGCGTGCAAACCTACCAAGCCCTTTCAGAGAGCGGTTTCGCGGTGGTACATTGCCGCCGTGGCCACGATCCTGCTCGTCGGGGTCGACCTGTTCTTCCGAGGGAAGCTCGACGTGCTTCTCGGCGGGAGCCACCGGCTGACGACGACGGACAGCATCGACCCGCCCGACCTCGTGATCGTCGACGTTGCGCGCGTCGACCCCGACGAAGTCGCCGAGTCCTACCCGGACGTTCCGATCCTCGGCTTCACGAATCACACCGACACGGCCGGGCTCCGCGCGGCGCAGGCGGCGGGCCTCGACCGAATCGTCGTCCGGTCGGCGCTGGCCGAGCGCGCATCGCAGCTTGTGGACGAGCTCGTCGCGTAGACTCGGGACCCGTGACGTACATCATCGCGGAGCCCTGTATCGACATCAAAGACTTGTCCTGCGTGGACGTCTGTCCGGTCGATTGCATCCATGTGGCGGACCGCATGCTCGTCATCGACCCAGAGGAGTGCATCGACTGCGGCGCCTGCGAGCCGGAGTGCCCGGTCGAGGCAATCTTCCCCGAGGACGCGCTGCCCGAGAAGTGGGAGCCGTTCGTCAAGATCAACTACGCCTACGGCGACGGCATGGACGTCGTCAACCAGCTCGCCCAGACGTACGCGGAGGAGAACGACGTTCAGAATCCGCCGCTGGACGAGCGCTAGAGCGGCCTTGGCGATAGAGGTGGACACCGCCCGGCGGGATGCGTTCGCGGAGCGGCTCTTCGGCGCTGCGCTCGGCGCCTATGAGCTCATGACCGTGCATCTGGGCGACCGGCTCGGCTACTACCGGGCGCTCGCCGAGCACGGCCCGGCCACGTCGGCCGAGCTCGCCGTCGCGAGCGGCACGGACGAGCGCTACGCCCGCGAGTGGCTCGAGCAGCAGGCCGTGGCCGGGATCCT
>DAITAN010000053.1:0-10571 GCA_036824235.1 Gaiellaceae bacterium
AGGCGGCGGCTCCGCCGGCCGCGCCAGCGCCGGCACCCACTGCCGAGCCGCAGGAGGGCGAGAACGTCGAGGCCATGTCGCCGATGCGCCGTGGGATCGCCGAGCACATGCGGCGCTCGCTCGACACGGCCGCCCACGTCACGAGCTCGATCGAGATCGACATGTCGAAGGTGGTCTCGATCCGCGCGAAGCTGAAGAAGGAGTACCAGGCCGCATACGGCGTCAACCCGACGTATCTCGCGTTCGTCGCCCGCGCTGCCGTGGAGACGCTCAAGGACTACCCGTGGCTGAACGGCGAGCTGCGCGGCGAGTCGATCGTGACCCGCCCGTGGGTGAACGTGGGCTTCGCCGTCGAGCTCACGGACGGCAAGGGCCTGATCGTCCCGGTGGTGAAGCAGGCGGAGACTCTGAACCTGCTGGGCATGGCCAAGGCGATTGCCGACATCGCCGCCCGTGCACGCGACAAGAAGCTCCTCCCGGACGACGTGCAGGGCGGGACGTTCACGATCACGAACCCCGGCGGCTACGGCACCTTCCACGGGACGCCGGTGATCAGCCAGCCGCAGGCCGCGATCCTCGGCACCTACGCCGTCGTCAAGCGGCCGTGGGTGATCCAGGACGACATGGGCGAGGACGTGATCGCGATCCGGCCGATCATGAACATCACCCTCACGTACGACCACCGCCTGGTCGACGGCGCTCTGGCGGGCCGTTTCCTGCGCGACCTGCGCGAGCGGCTGCAGAGCTGGGACGAGTCGGCCTACTAGCCCGACGCCGCAGACCGGCTCGGGGCGACTAGGCTTTGGGCGTGAGGCGCGGCGCGTACCTGCTCAACCTCGGCCCGACGGGGTACACGGAGGCGTGGGAGCTGCAGCGCGCGCTCGCGGCCGGGATCTCGCAGGGGGCGATCCCTGACACGATCATCCTGCTGGAGCATCCACCGGTGATCACGCTCGGGCGCCGGACGGACGAGAGCGCCGAGGTTCACGTCCCCGAGGACGCCGGCGTGGAGATCGTCGAGACCGACCGGGGCGGGAAGTCCACGTACCACGGGCCGGGACAGCTCGTCTGCTACCCGATCCTCGACCTGAACCGCCATGGCCGGGACGTGAAGCGCTATGTCCGCGACCTCGAAGAGGCTCTCATCCGCACCCTCGCGTCATTCGACCTCGACGCCACGAGGATCGAGGGACTGACGGGCGTGTGGCTCGAGCGTCCCCCGCGCAAGATCGCGTCGATCGGCGTCCACGTCTCGCGCTGGGTGACGACGCACGGCTACGCCCTCAACGTCGACCTCGACCCGGCGCCGTTCACCGAGTGGATCACCGCCTGCGGGCTGGAGGACGCGGCGTTCACGACCATCGCGCGTGAGCTCGGCCGCCCTGTCACGCTGGAGGACGTCCGCCCTGCCGCGGCGGCAGCGCTCGGCGAGGTCTTCGAGCTCGACCTGGAGGAGCTGCCCGCCGAAGATGGAACGGGTCTCTGGCCGCAGCCCGTGCACGAGAAGATCTCATCGAAGCCGATGCACAACCCGTCACGATCGGGAGAGGCGGTGGGCGTTGAGCAAGTCGCTGCCAGTAGCTGACCGTCCCCGCCGACCGGAGTGGATGAAGGTTCGCGCTCCGAGTGCCGACGGCCGCTACTTCGAGCTGCGCGACCTGCTGCACGGCGAGGGCCTGAACACGATCTGCGAGGAGGCGCGCTGCCCCAACATCGCGGAGTGCTGGGGGCGCGGCACGGCCACGTTCCAGATCCTCGGCGACACGTGCACGCGCGCCTGCCGCTACTGCTACGTCCACTCCGGCAAGCCCGGCTCGCCGCCCGACCCCCTCGAGCCGCTCCGCCTCGCCCAGGCCGCCTCCCAGATGGGGCTCAAGCACGTCGTCGTCACCTCGGTCGACCGCGACGACGTCCCCGACCGCGGCGCGGGCCACTACGCAGCCACGATCCGGGCGCTGAAGAGCAAGCTGCCGCAGGCCTCGGTCGAGGTGCTGACGCCCGACTTCCTCGGCGTCGAGGAGGAGGCGCTGGCGACGGTGCTCGCCGAGCGGCCCGAGGTCTTCAACCACAACATCGAGACGGTCCGCCGTCTCCACCGCCGGATGCGCGGCGCCAAGGCGGACTACGACAGGGCGCTCTGGCTCCTGCGCCGGGCGAAGGAGCTCGCCGACTACCCCGTGCTGACGAAGTCCGGGATCATCGTCGGCCTCGGTGAGACCAACGACGAGGTCGTCGAGACGCTGCGCGACCTGCGCGAGCACGACGTCGACGTGGTCACCATCGGCCAGTACCTTCAGCCCTCGTCGCGCCACGCGGTGATCGACCGCTGGGTGCATCCGGACGAGTTCCGCTGGTTCCGTGAGCAGGGCGAGGCGATGGGCTTCGGATCCGTGTTCTCGGGCCCACTCGTGCGCTCCTCGTACCGCGCCGACGAGCAGCGGCACGCGGCCGAGACGGGCCGCGGCGCGGTCGCTTACTAGGGGTCTTCGCTCCGACAAACGGAGGGAGCCGCCCGATGGCGGCTCCTCTCACGCGGCTCTCCCCCCAACTGTCGACCGGGAGGTCGCGATGGGCGATCTCTGTCGCCCCGACGTGAGGTCCCCCCTCGCGGCGTCCCGGAACGCGTGGGTTCCGTGAGTTAATGACACTAAAGCGAGCCTGTCAAGGCCAATTTCGCTCAGTGGTCGTGCGGCCGCGCCATTGCACGGTAATCGAGCGCCTTGTCGAGCGTCTCCTCGTCCACGCCGGCCTCGCGCGCGACCTCGCGCAGGGAGCGGCCGCTCGCGGCAGCCTCCTTCACGATCTCGGTCGCCCGGTCGTAGCCGATGTACGGGTTGAGCGCGGTCGCCGCGGAGAGCGTCAGCTCCGCATAGCGCTCCAGCGTCTCGCGGTTCGGCTCGATCCCGGCGACGCACTTCTCGGCGAAAAGGCGTGACGCGGCCGCGAGCAGGCCGATCGAGCCGAGGAGGTTGCGGGCGATCATCGGCACGAAGACGTTCAGCTCGAAGTGCCCCTGGAGCCCGCCGACCGTGATCGCCGTGTCGTTCCCGATCACCTGGGCGGACACCTGGGTGACGACCTCGGGGATGACCGGGTTGACCTTGCCGGGCATGATCGAGCTCCCCTTCTGGAGCTCGGGCAGCGCGATCTCGGCAAGGCCCGCACGCGGGCCGGAGCCCATCAGGCGGATGTCGTTCGCGATCTTGGTCAAGGAGACGGCGACCGTCTTGAGCATGCCCGAGGCTTCGACGAGCGCATCGCGCGCCGCCTGGGCCTCGAACGGGTCCGCCGGAGGGAGGATGGAAAGACCGGTGTCGCCCGCCAGCTTCGCGCGCACGCGTTCCGCAAACTCGGGATGCGTGTTCATGCCCGTCCCTGTCGCGGTACCGCCGAGCGGGATCTGTCCTACGCGCTCGAGCGTCGCCTCCACGCGCGCGATCCCCTGGCGCACCTGCGCGGCGTAGCCGCCGAACTCCTGGCCGAGCGTCACGGGGACCGCGTCCATCAGGTGCGTGCGGCCCGACTTCACGAGGTCGGCGAACTCGCCGGCCTTTCGCTCGAGCGCCTCGGCGAGCGCGTTCAGGCTCGGCAGGAGGTCGTTCACCAGACCGTCGAGGGCGGCCAGGTGCACGGCCGAGGGGAACACGTCGTTCGAGGACTGGCCCATGTTGACGTCGTCGTTCACGTGGACGTCCTCGCCCGCGAGTGCGGCGATCACCTCGTTCGCGTTCATGTTCGAGGACGTGCCCGAGCCGGTCTGGAAGACGTCGATCGGGAACTGGTCGTCGAACTCGCCCGCGGCGATCCTGTCGCCGGCTGCAGCGATGCGCTCGGCCTTCTCCGCGTCGAGGAGGCCCAGCTCCGCGTTCGCGCGCGCCGCGGCCGCCTTTATGCGTCCTAGCCAGCGGGCAACGGAGGTCGGGATCGGCTCGCCGGAGACGGGGAAGTTCTCGACTGCCTTCCGTGTTTCCATGCCCCAGAGCTCCCGCGGCGCGATCTCGCTCACGCCCGGAGTCTAGTCACCGCCCGATGTCACGCGGAAGAGAAATAAGCCCCGCTCCGTCATGCGAACGCACAGTCCACCACGACGGAGCAGGGGGAACACGATGGTACGTCAGGTCACCCTGGTCGCGGCACTGGCCGCGGTCATCGCAGGATTGTTCGCCGTCCCGGCCTTGGCCCACAACGGCGTCCAGCACGTGCCTCCGATCGATCGGATGCCCGTGGCACAGCCCGATCTCGGCCTCGTCTACAAGGGCCTCAAGATTGCCCGCGAGGGCCCGTGCGTCGGCGCGTACAAGCTCGGCACGAGCAACCGCTGTACGCACGGCCCCGATGCCGCTCCCGAGGGAGTCAACGTCAAGCTCGACGTCGCGGCGATCCGCCTTCTGCCGCTCGCCCCGCTGCCGAAGGTGCAGTGCGACGGCGACGGCGTCTCGGGCAAGCGTGTTCAGGTCATCTACGCACGCTCGTCCGACCAGCCGAATCGATACGGCACCTATCTCAACTCGATCCGCCAGTGGGCGGCCGAGTCGGATGAGATCTATCGCGACAGCGCGGCCGAGACGGCGGGCGAGCGGCACATTCGCTTCGTCCACAACTCGAGCTGCGTGCTGACGGTTCCGCACGTGGTCATGAGCGCGACGGGCGACGACAGCTTCACGAACACGCAGGTCGAGCTGGCCGCGCAGGGCTACAACCTCGCGACCCGCAAGTACATGATCTTCGTGGACGCGAACGTCTACTGCGGCATCGGGAACATCAAGAACGACGACCAGCCCGGCGCGGCAAACCTCAACAACGGCGGCCCCTCCTACGGGCGCACCGATGCCGGCTGCTGGGGCGGCACGACGCCGGCGCACGAGCTCATGCACAACATCGGCGGCGTCCAGCTCTCGGCCCCGCATTCCTCCGGCGGCTGGCACTGCACGGACGAGTGGGACCTCGAGTGCTACTCCGACTCGCCCTTCTACCCGGCGATGAGCTACCTCTGCTCGGACTCGAGCCACAACCGGCTCTTCGACTGCAACCACGACGACTACTACCGCGTCGGCTCGGTCGGCGGCTACCTGGCCACGCACTGGAACAGCGCGAACAGCCAGTACCTGGTCACGCCCAAGCAGCCCGTTTGGGGCTACGTCTGGGCGAACCAGCCGACGGCGGCGAACTACACGCCGAGCACGACCTACCAGCGGAACTCGACCGGCGCGCTGAACACGATCACGCGTCTCGGGGTCGGCTACTACCAGGTCGTCTTCGAGAACCTCGGCGTCTACTACGGCGGCACCGTCGACGTGACGGCCTACGGCGCCGGCTCGGAGGCCTGCAAGGTGCAGAACTGGGGCCCGACGCTCGCGGACCAGAACGTGTACGTCCGCTGCTTCGACGCGGCCGGCAACGCAGTGGACACGATGTTCACCGCCGCCTTTACCCGCCCGATCTCGAGCTTCAAGTTCGGGTACGTATGGGCGAACAGCCCGGGTGCGGCCGCGTACACGCCGAGCACGACCTACCAGTTCAACTCGACCGGCGCGTTGAACTCGATCACGCGCTCGGCCGTCGGCTCCTACCAGGTGACTCTCCCCGGCCTCGGCGGCCAGGGCGGGACGATCAAGGCCACGGCCTACGGCCCCGGCAACGAGGCCTGCCACGTCTCCTCGTGGTCGTCCCTCGTCGCCAACGCGGTCGTGAACGTCCGCTGCCAGAACCCGGCAGGCGTCCCCGTGGACACGCTCTACACGCTCACGTATCACGCGACGTTCGGCCTGCTCGGGACGCTGACCGGCGGCCCTCGGGCCTTCGTCTGGGCGAACCTGGAGTCCTCGCCCGCGTACACCCCAAGCGCTACCTACCGGTACAACTCGACCGGCGGCGTGAACACGATCACGCGCTCGGGCGTCGGCGTCTACCAGGTGACGCTGCCCGGCCTCGGCTCGATCAGCGGCCACGCGCAGGTGACGGCGTACGGCACCGGCAGCACGCGCTGCAAGGTGCAGAGCTGGAACTCGAGCGGAGCGGCCAAGCTCGTCAACATCCGCTGCTTCGACACGGCGGGAGCACCGGCCGACTCGCGCTACGTGCTCGACTTCGTGCACTAGCCGAGCAGGTCGATCAACGCTGGAGGCCCGGTTCGCCGGGCCTTCGGCGTTAATCCGTCGAGTACTTCGGCTGGACCTTCTCGCCGCGGATCCTGGCGATCGCCTGGTTCGCGGCGATGGCGGCCTCGCCGAAGCCCACGGAGATGAGGGTGATCTTGCCCTCGTACCCGGCCACGTCGCCGGCCGCGTAGACGCTCGGGATCGACGTCTCCATCGTCGAGGGCTCGACGAGGATCTGCCGCTTGCCGTGGAAGTCGAGGCCCCAGTCGGCGATCGAGCCGAGGTGGGAGTGGAAGCCGAGGAGCGTGATGAGCGCGTCGCACTCGACCTCGAAGGTCTCCCCGGTGGTCGTGTCCTCGAGCGTGACGGCCTGGATGGAGCCGTCGCCGCGCACGCCGCGCACCTCCGCCGGGTTGCAGATGCGCACGTCGCCCTGCTCCTCGAGCTCGCGCGCCTCCTTCACGGAGGTCTCGAGCGCGCGGAAGCGGTCGCGGCGGTGGACGAGCGTGATCGGCTTGCGCGCCGTGTCCTGCAGGCCGAGCGTCCAGTCGAGGGCGGAGTCGCCGCCGCCGACGATGACGCAGGTCTTGTCGCGGAAGACGTCCTTGCGGCGGACGAAGTAGTGGAGGCCCTTGCCCTCCCAGGAGTCGATGTCCTCGATCTCGAGCTTGCGCGGCTCGAAGGCGCCGTGGCCGGCAGTGACGATGAGCGAGCGCGTCGGAAAGGACTCGCCTTCGTGCGTGGTGAGGACGAGGATCTCCTCGCCGTTGGCGCCGACGCGCTGGAGGTCCTTGACCTCCTGGTCCAGGTGCACATCGGCGCCGAACTGGAGGCCCTGCTCGACGCAGAGGTCGACGAGCGCCTGGCCCTGGATCTTCGGGTGCCCGGCGACGTCGTAGACGTGCTTCTCGGGATAGACGGCCGCGACCTGCCCGCCAAGCTGGCCGAGGCTCTCGACGATGCGCACCGAGCCGTCGCGATGCCCGCCGTAATACGCCGCCGCCAGACCCACCGGCCCGCCGCCGATGATCGTGATGTCGACGACCTGGTGCTCGCTCACGCCGCCCTTAGGTTACCCGGGCCTACTGCCGAGCTAGTGGCTGCAGCCGGCGCCACAAGCGCCGTCCGCATGGGACTCCACGGGCTCGCCGCCCGCTTCGTCCTTGGCCTGGAAGGAAGAGCCGCACCCACAGGCCGCCTGCACGTTCGGGTTGTTGATCGCGAAGCCCGCTCCCATGAGCGCGTCGACGAAGTCGATCTCGGAGCCGGTCAGGTAGGGAGCACTGTGCGGATCGACGACGACCTTGACGCCGTGCATCTCGATCTCGTTGTCCCCGTCCTGGGGGCCGCGGTCGAAGCCGAGGGCGTACTGGAAGCCCGAGCATCCTCCGCCCTGAACGGCGATCCTGAGGACGCTGATCTCGCCCTCGGGCTCCTCTGCCATGAGCTCCTTGATCTTCAGAGCTGCCTTCTCGGTGACGGTCACCATTGCTTCTCGGAGTGTAGCAACGGCCCAGACGGTCAAAAGCCCCCGACTTTGTGACAATCGAATTATCGTTCCAGCCCTGGCGCAGAGCCGGTTTCCCCTGATCCGCGCAATGGGCTTGTGAGCGGTAGGATGCCAGTCGTGCAGGGCGTCCCGTTCGCCGCGCTCGACGACTGGTTCCCCTTCCTCGTCTACGCGCTCTTCGCCGCGGCGATTCCGGCGTCGATGCTGATGATGTCGTTCGTCTTTTCGACGCGCCGGAAAGACCGCGCGCCGAAGGCGCAGCTGATGCCGTTCGAGTCGGGCGTCTCGACCGGGCCGCCCAAGCAGCAGCGCTTCACGGTGAGCTTCTACCTGACGGCGATGCTCTTCATCGTTTTCGACATCGAGATCGTCTTCCTCTACCCGGTGGCGATCGTGCTCGACGCCGTCGGGCCGTTCGCACTCGCCGAGTTCGGGTTCTTCATCGGGATCCTCGTGATCGCCTACGTCTACGTCTGGAAGCGGGGTGCGCTCGAATGGCGGTGAGAAAGAAGCGGCTCGCCGACTATGGGCTCCAGTCCGAGCGCACGCTCATGCGGGCGAAGGGCCCCAGCGCGTTCGAGAAGGAGCTCGGCGCGGACGAGATCGAGGATCGCCTCATGCTCACGACCGTGCAGAAGGCGGTCGCCTGGGCGCAGGGCTACTCGATCTGGCCCGACACGTTCGGGCTCGCCTGCTGCGCCATCGAGATGATGTCGATCGTCTCCTCGCGCTACGACGTCGCCCGCTTCGGCGCCGAGGTCTTCCGCTCCTCGCCGCGCCAGGCCGACCTGCTCATCGTCTCCGGCCGGGTCGCCCACAAGATGACCGCGCCGCTGCGCGAGATCTACGACCAGATGCTCCAGCCGAAGTGGGTCATCGCCATGGGCGCATGCTCCAGCTCCGGCGGGATGTTCAACAACTACGCGATCCTCCAGGGCGTCGACAAGATCGTCTCGGTCGACATCCACGTGCCCGGCTGCCCTCCGCGGCCGGAGGCGCTGCTCGAGGGGATCGTTCGGCTCCAGGAGAAGATCCAGGCCGGCGTCCCGCCCGCCTACGAGATCCGCGGGGCTGGGCAGTGACGAGCTACGAGGCCCTTCCCGGCCTGGTCGAGGAGCGCGAGGAGCACGGCGAGACGACCGTCGTCGTCGAGCGCGAGCGTCTGCGCGAGGCGGCGCTCTGGCTCCGCGACGAGGCCGGCTTCAACTTCCTCTCGGACGTGGCCGCCTCCGACTACCTCGGCTGGGACCGCCCGCGGGTCGCCGGCTACTGGGGCAACACCGCCGGGCGCGACATCAACCAGCCCGGCTCGTGGGGGCTGCCCGCGCAGCCGGATCCGAAGCCGCAGCGCTTCTCGGTCTCCTACCACCTGCTCCGCGTCGAGTCCGGTGCCTCCGAGGCGCACCGGCTCCGCCTGCAGGTGTGGTGCGAGGACGGCGAGCCCGTCCCGAGCCTCGTCCCCGTCTGGCCGACCGCCGACTGGCACGAGCGGGAGGCCTGGGACATGATGGGCATCCGCTTCGAGGACCACCCGAACCTCGTCCGCATCCTCATGGAGGACGACTGGGACGGGCATCCGCTCCGCAAGGACTACCCGCTCGGCGGCGAGCCGGTGCGGTTCTCCGGCGAGGAGTGAGCGAGCCGACCATGGCCGTCACCGAGTCGAAGCCCGCCATCTACGAGGGCACGCGCATCCCCTCGCCGATCCCGACGATCCTGCAGGTGGAACCGGCGCTGCGCGAGGAGGACGACATCCTCGAGGTCAACTTCGGGCCGAACCACCCGTCCACACACGGCGTCCTCCGCCTCGTCGTGGAGCTGAACGGCGAGCGGGTCGTCGGCGTGAGAGCCGTCGTCGGGTATCTCCACACGGGCTTCGAGAAGAACATGGAGCACAAGACCTGGTGGAAGGCGATCACGTACCCAGAGCGGATCGACTACGTGTCCTTCCAGAACAACGAGCTCGTCTTCGTCCTCGCGATCGAGAAGCTGCTCGGCATGGAGCCGCCGCCGAAGGCCCAGTGGATGCGGATGCTCCTCTGCGAGCTGAACCGGATCCACTCGCACCTGGTCTGGCTCGGCACGGCCGCCCTCGAGCTGGGGGCGATCTCGATGTTCTGGTACTGCTTCCGCGAGCGGGACGCCATCCTCGACCTCTTCGAGCTCGTCACCGGCGTCCGCATGCACACGCGCTACTTCCAGGCCGGCGGGCTGGCCGAGGACATCCCGGTGGGCTTCTACGACGAGTGCCGCTCGTTCGCCGACACGATGATGAAGCGCGTCGACGAGTACGAGGCTCTCCTCTCCGGCCAGGCGATCTGGCTCGAGCGCACGAAGGGCATCGGCCTCCTCTCGGCCGCGGACGCGATCGCCATGGGCCAGTCGGGCCCTGTCCTGCGCGCCTCCGGCGTCGACTGGGATCTCCGCAAGGTGCAGCCGTACCTCGCCTACGACCAGGTCGACTTCAACGTCCCCGTCTACCCGAACGGCGACGTCTTCGACCGGTACAAGGTGCACATGGACGAGATGCGCGAGTCGACGCGCATCGTCCAGCAGGCGCTCGACGGCATGCCCGAGGGTGCCTGGATCGTCGACGACCGCAAGGTCGTGCTGCCACCGCGCCACGAGCTGCACACGTCGATGGAGAGCCTGATCCACCACTTCAAGCTCGTGACCGAGGGCTACCGCGTGCCCGAGGGCGAGGTCTACGTCACGGTCGAGTCGCCGCGCGGCGAGCTCGGCTGCTACGTCGTCTCAGACGGCGGCTCGAAGCCCTGGCGCGTGAAGTTCCGCGCCCCGTCGTTCGTCGCCCTCGAGGCGACGGCGACGTGCATGAGCGACGCGCTCATCGCCGACCTGATCGCCATCGTCGGGTCGCTCGACACCGTCATGGGAGAGGTGGACCGCTAATGGCGGTCGCTCGCCTCCGGCTCCCTCGCGTGGGGGAAACCATGTTTCCCCCA
>DAITAN010000409.1:0-2402 GCA_036824235.1 Gaiellaceae bacterium
CGTTGTTGGAGTTCGCTTCGACGACGACGAGGCCCTCGAGCTCGACACTAACGACGCCCGTGCGCTGTCCCGCGCGCTCGCGCCGCTCGCGCGGGAGCGTGGCGCGAGCCTCCTCGAAGTCCGTCCGCTGGACGCGGACCTCGAGGGCGTCTTCCGCTACCTGGTGCAGCGATGAGCGTCGCCGACGCATCGGCAGCCCGGCCTCGCCCGCGCGCAGGCGCCGCGATCGGCGCGCTCTACAGCCTCCTGCTGCGGACGCAGGTCACCGTGCCGCGCCTGCTCGGGATCGGGGCGCTCGGCGGGCTGGCCGTCCTGCTCGGGGTCTTCGCGCGCTGGGACGACAACCCCACGCAGGCCGCCGCGGACATTGCCGCCGCGTACGGCCTTGGGATCGTGGTGCCATTCGCGGTGCTCTGGTTCGGCACCTCGGCGATCGGCGACCTTGTGGAGGACAGGCTCCTCGTCTACCTCTGGCTGAAGCCCGTGCCGCGCTGGCAGCTCCCGGCGGCGGCGATCCTCGCAACGATCACACTTGTCGCCCCGCTCGCCGCCGTGCCGCTGGGCATCGCAGCGATCGTGGCCGGTGACGGCGAGCTGGCACTGTCCGCGCTCGTGGCGGCCACGCTCGCGGTCTGCGCGTATGCGGGCATCTTCGTCGCGGCCGGGCTGTGGTTCCGGCGGGCGGTGTGGTGGGGGCTCGCCTTCGTGCTCCTCTGGGAGAACGCGGCCGCCTACTCGTCCGACGGCCTTGCCCGCTTCACCGTCACGGGCTGGGCGCACTCGATCCTCTCGACGGCGTCCGGGGTCGACGTGCCGCTCGACACGCACTCCGTGACCGCGGCGTTCATCGTGCTCCCGGTCGTGACCGTCGTGGGCTGGCTCATCGCGACCTTCAGGTACGGCCGCGCGGACATCGATTAGCGCTCAGCGCACGAGGTAAAACAGGAGCAGCACGTTCAGCGCCGCGACGTTGATGCAGAGCGGGCACAGGCTCGCGAGCCTGGCGACCATGACGTAGCCCAGGTAGGCGCTCCCCAGGAGGGCGATGGCCGCCAGTCCGATCGCGATGCCGGTTTGGCCGGAGTAGGCGGCCAGCGCCAGCCCCGCGTAGAGCACCGCTCCCACGACGGAGTTCGGGATCCCCGCGAGCGCGCTCTCGCGGCTGCGAAGGACGACGGCCGTGTTGTCGGCCCCCGTGCGGAAACAGGCACAGCCTGTGACCTCGTGGCCGGGGTCGACGCTCAGCTTGTAGCGGTGATGGGTGATCTGAACGGAGTACACGAGCCCGACGCCGACGAGCACATAGACGGGACTCACGTCGGTGAGACGCAGAACCAGCTCGCTGGCGATTCCGAAGGTGACCAGCGCGCCGGCGAGAACCCGGAGGTACTCGGGGAGGAGCGCCGACGGCGTTCCGATTGCGGCCTTGTGCATGCGGGTAGAGATCCCCGAGTCAGGTGACGGCGGGGCGAAGCGGTTCCGACCCGTCCCAACCCTCGGCGCCCTCGCGCACCATCTGGAAAAAGTCGCTCAGTGGCTGGCAGTCGACGTGGATCTCGATGTCGTGGCCCAACGAGGCCGACGCGTCGTGGAGGGTCGCGTCGACTTCGCCGAGCCGGGTGCTGAGGTACTCCGGTAGCCCGCGGTCCTCGAACTCGCGCCGAAGTTCCCCGACCGAGGCCGGCGGTACTGCCCAGGCGACGTGATGAACCCTCGGTCGAGCGCCTGAGAAGCGGCCCTCGATCCGCTCCGGAACGAGGCGGACAATCTCCAGCAGCTCGATCGGGCCGCCGCCGCAGTAGCCGAACGCCGAGTGGTGGACGAACTGCGCCGGCTCGCCCCTCGAGGTGACGTTTTCGAGCGGTACGTTCTCGACGTGGAAGAACGGCCCGGCTCCGAGCTGCTCCGCCAAGCGCTGAACGGTCGCCTCGATGTTCTCGACGACGTAGGCGTAGTGGTGTCCTCTCTCGAGCGGCGGTCGAAAACACTCCTCAGGCATGCGCGTCATCATGAACAGGCATGAGCATGCCGCGCGTGTTCTTCGGGTCGTCGGAGGCGATTCCCCTGCTCGTCAGTCGCCATCGTGCGGTGGCGCGGCGGGTAGTTGCACCGTGACGCGGAGCCCGCCGGCGGCCCGGGGGGTCAGGGTGAGAGTTCCGTCGTGTGCCTGGGTGATGCTCTTGACGATCGCCAAGCCGAGGCCGACGCCTGCATGCTCGGTGCGTATGCGTCCGGGGCCGCGAAGAAACGGCTCGCCAAGCGTGGCAACCAACTGTGGGGTGAGCTTCTCGCCCGTGTTCTCGACGGTGAGCACCACACTCGCGGGCTGAACGCTGGTCGTGACCCACACGGTGCCCTGTTCAGGCAGGTTGTGGACGATCGCGTTGTGCACGAGGTTCGTA
>DAITAN010000410.1:0-2398 GCA_036824235.1 Gaiellaceae bacterium
TCCGAGGTTGCGGTTCCCGCGGCTGCGAGCGCGGCGCTAGCGGTCGCGTTCGGCGTGCTCATCCTGCAGGCCCTGGTCGCGCTGGTCCCGGTCCGCAGTCAGCGCGCGTAGCACGAAGGCCTGCACCGGCCGCTCCTTGCCCTTGACGGGCAGCTCGCCGAGGTCGTCGACAACGACATCCTCACCGAGCGCGCGGCGGGTTTTTCCCGAGATCACGACCTCCCCTGCTCTCGCCTGCCCCTCGAGGCGGGACGCCGTGTTGACGACGTCGCCGGTCGGCGAGAAGTAGCGGGCTCCGGGCGCCTTCACGAGGCCGATGTGCGCCTCCCCCGAGTTGATGCCGACACGAAAGCGCGGCCAGTCGGGATGACGCGCCGCCAGAGAGGCAGTCACCTCCTGGAGCAGAAGGCCGGCGCGCGATGCCCGCTGCTCGTGGCCCGGGTTCCGGAAGACGGCGAAGACCTGATCGCCGACCGTCTGGACGAGCTCGCCGTCCTCCGTGTCGACGACGGGCCCGATGGTGACGAAGTAGTCGTTCATCATGGCCCGCACGACGTCGGGCGTCGAGCGCTCGGCGAACGCCGTGTACCCCTGGAGGTCGGCGAAGAGAATGCTCACGTCCTCACGGTGGCCGAGCGTCCGTTCCTCGTAGAGGTCAGCGAAGATCTCGGCGGGGCCCTCACGCTTCCACTCGGCCCAGACGTTTCGCGCGACGAGTGCGAAGGCGAGGAGCATGAGCAGGTGCCATTCCCACCAGCTCACGTGCCAGTTTCGCGAGATGGCGACGGCCAGCAAAGCCTCCGCCAGCAGGATCCAGCCGGCGACAACGGCCAGCGCGACGGGTGCGCGCTGGACGGTGCACAGGCGTCCGTAGCGGTACGCGGCGTAGCCGTACAGAGCGACGCCGAGGATCCAGAGCAGGAGCAGTGGGTCGCGAGCCGACTCGGGGGTGATCGGCTCGTCGAGGGGAGGCAATGTGGCGAACGACAGCACGGCCCAGACGCCGAGGGCGACGCCCAGGGAGGCGAACAGGAGCAGGCGGCGCCGGACGATTGCGGCGCCGGCGGCGGGGCTGAGTGGAAGGGCGGCCGCGCCCGCAAAGATCGAGCCGACGAACAGGCCGATCGCCGAGGCGATCTGGAAGCCGGCGTTCTTGCCCTCGAGCAGCTGGCCCGGCGTCGCCAGGGCGTGCAGCGCGAGGAACCCCGAGCTGGAGAGGAAGGCGAGCGCGACCAGTAGGACGCGGGCGTCTCCCCGGCGGCCCGCCGCCTCGCCCATGAGGAGGCCGAGCAGGAAGCTGAGGACGGCTGCGATGAGCACGAGCCAGAAGTGAGCCGGCTGGTGCTCCCAGGTGAGATCGAGGCGGGGCACGCCCAGGAGGAGGAAGAGTCCGGCGAGCGGGACGGCCAGCAGGACGAGTGGGCCGGCGAGGCGTCTCACAGCATTGCGCGGAGCTCCGCCTCGTGCTCGGGCCCGCGGAAGTCGTTGAGGTGGTGGGGCGGCAGGAGCACCTCGCGGACGTTTCCGTCGCGGGCCAGGTAGACGGCCGGGTACACGACCCCGGCCGCATCCATCTCGACCGCGACCGCGGCGGCCCCATTCCCGGGATCGTCGAGCCAGGACGCGAGGGGGACGATCTCCGTGTCTCCGTTCTCGTAGACCGCGCGGCAGAGGTACGACTTCTGCGCCCAGAGCTCGGGCGCGGTCGTCGCCTCCTCGAGGAGGTAGGGAACGAGGTCCGGAGCCTCGACCCGCTTGCACGCCGGCTTCGGCCCGAGATGGTTCGCGACCAGGTGACGTGCCATCACCCGGGCGTTGTACCGAAACCCGTGCACGGCTGCCGACGCGGCGCCGACGCCGTGCTTGCGCAGGCCGGGCGCTCCCTGGGTTGCGTTGCCGGCGAAGTAGATCCCGGAGCCCAGCTCGCTCTCCCAGAACGGCGTCATGGCGGGGATGCGCCCCTGCGAGACCGTGCGCACGCCCAGCTCGCCAAGGTCGAGCAACGGCGTCGTGAAGCCGGTAGCGGCGATCACGTCGTCGACCTCGAGCTCGATGTTGCACGCCCGGGTCGTGCCCTGGCCGACGACGTGCCAGCCCTCGCCGACTCGCTCGAGGCGGTCGACGGCGAGGTCGAGGGCGAAGGTGCCCCCGCCGAGCGCGTGGTCCTCGAACGGCTGGAGGTAGCGCACGCGGACGGTCGCCTGCGCCAGCACGCTCGTCAGCACGGGCCTGGGGGATCCGAGCACGACCTGCCGCGCCCAGGGCAGGAGCCCGTCGGCGATCTCGAAGGCCGAGTTGCGCTTCCCGATCACGAAGACGCGCCGTCCGCGGTACTCCTGCGGGGCCCGGGTGTCGACGTAGTGTGGGACGCCGTCGATACCCGGGATGGGCGAGAACT
>DAITAN010000411.1:0-2395 GCA_036824235.1 Gaiellaceae bacterium
AGCGGCTCGGGCTCTACGGCTTCGGCGCCAGCGCGCACATCGTCGCCCAGGTGGCGCGCCACCAGGGGCGGCGGGTGTTCGCCTTCACGCGCGCGGAGGACGAGGCGGCGCAGAGCTTCGCCCGCGACCTGGGGGCCGAGTGGGCCGGGGACGCGCTCGGACCGGCGCCCGAGGAGCTCGACGCCGCCGTCATCTTCGCGCCGGCCGGCGAGCTCGTGCCGGCGGCTCTCAGCGCTATCGCCAAGGGCGGGACTGTGGTCTGCGCAGGGATCCACATGAGCGACATCCCCTCGTTCTCGTACGACCTGCTCTGGGGCGAACGCGTCCTCCGCTCGGTGGCCAACCTCACGCGGCGCGACGGCGAAGAGTTCATGGAGCTCGCCCCGAGGGTGCCGGTCAGGACCGAAGTCGAGGCCTTCCCGCTGGGAGCCGCCAATGACGCGCTCGCGCGTCTGCGCGCCGGTGAGATACGCGGGGCTGCGGTCCTCCAGGTTGTTCCAGGCGGCGCCTGACAACCGAGGCGACGATCGTCTAGTCTGCCGCCACCGTCAGACCCAGCAGGGGGTGGTTAAGTGAGGGTGTTCCAGGGATGGACGCTGTGCGTCCTCTTCTCCGTCGTCCTTTTCCTCGGGGCTGGATGCTCCTTAGGAGATGACGACGACGACAGCGGCAACGGTGACGCTTCGGGCGACACCGGCCAGACGGAGGCGGGCGGCCAAGGTGGTGGCGGCAACCTCCTCCAGGAAGTCCAGGATCGCGGCACGCTGCGCTGCGGCGTGAACGACGCCGTCCCGGGCTTCGGGTTCACGGGCGAGGGCGGCGAGCCGCAGGGCTTCGACATCGACTTCTGCAAGGTCATAGCTGCGGCCGTGCTCGGCGACGCGGAGGCGGTCGAGTACGTCCCGCTCTCGGCCGAGCAGCGCTTCACGGCGCTGCAGTCGGGTGAGATCGATGTGCTCAGCCGCAACACGACGTACACGGCCTCGCGCGACGGCACCGAGGGCGCTCGGTTCCTGCACACGACGTTCTACGACGGGCAGGGCATGATGGTGCGCACCGACTCGGGGCACACCACGCTCGAGGCCCTCGCGGGAGAGACGATCTGCGTGCTCTCCGGGACGACGACCGAGCTCAACCTCGAGTCGCAGTTCCAGGCCCGCGGAATCGACTACACGCCGCTCGCCTTCGAGGACAACGAGCCGCTCCAGGCGGCCTTTGTCGAGGAGCGCTGCGGTGCGTGGACGTCGGACAAGTCGCAGCTCGCAGGGATCCGCTCGGCCTGGCCCGAGGGCCAGGGAGGTCCCGAGGCTCTGACGATCATGGACGAGACCATGTCCAAGGAGCCGCTCGGCCCCGTCGTGAGCGACGGCGACGATGCCTGGGCGGACGCGGTCAACTGGGCTATCTACGCCACGATCCAGGCGGAGGAGTTCGGGCTCACCTCGGACAACATCGCCGAGGGCAGCGAAGATCCAGAGATCCAGCGCTTCCTGGGGGAGGCGGTCGAGGGCGAGCCCTTCGACGCCGGTCTCGGCCTACCCGACGACTTCGCGGTCCAGATCGTGACCCAGGTCGGCAACTACGGGGAGATCTACGACCGGAACGTCGGCGAGGGCTCAGCACTCGAGCTGCCGCGTGACATCAATGCGCTCTGGACGGACGGCGGGCTTCAGTACGCGCCGCCGTATCGCTAGACCATCGGACTGAGGGGCGGCGGCTCCGGCTGCCGCCCCTCATCGCTCTTCCGTGACCGCCGCGACACCGACGACGACCCGCAGGCCGCCTTTCTGGCGGAACGTGCGCGTGCTGCGCGTGACCTTTCAGACGGTCTTCCTCGTCGCCGTCGTCGGCTTTCTGCTCTTCCTGTTCGACAACGTCGTCTACAACCTCGAACGCCTCGGCATTCCCACCGGCTTCGACTATCTGAGCCAGCCGGCCGGCTTTGCCATCCCGGACACCGACTTCCGCTCGTCGCAGAGCCTGCGCGACGCGCTCGTCGTCGGCATCCAGAACACGCTCAAGGTCTCGCTGCTCGGAATCGTCCTCGCGACGATCGTGGGCGTCGCTGTCGGCGTCGCGCGGCTGTCCACGAACTGGCTCGTCCGGCGAGTCGCGGCGCTCTACGTCGAGACCTTCCGGAACATCCCCGTGCTCGTAATCATCCTCTTCTGGTACCTCGGCGTGATGATCCGGCTGCCGCCGATCCGGGACGCGGTCGAGGTTCTCGACCTGCTGGCGATCTCGAACCGCGGGATCGTCGTTCCCTGGTTCGACAAGGTCGGCGCCGGCTTCGCCTTCGGCGTGATCGCCCTCGTGGCGGTCGCGGCTGCGGCCGCCGTGTGGATCTGGCGCACGCGCCGCTTCGATCGCACGGGCGAGCCCCATCAGCGCATGC
>DAITAN010000412.1:0-2394 GCA_036824235.1 Gaiellaceae bacterium
GGATGATCGGGAAGCCGCAGCACTTGATCTTGGCCGGGTAGTCGATCGCCTCGCCGCCGCAGGCCTCGATGATCGCCTCGAGCGACGAGGGCCTATCGGGATCCTCGAAGCCCAGGAGCTTCGACGGGCGCAGGATCTGGCAGCCGTAGAACGGCGCCACCTTCAGGCCCTTGAGGCCCTTGTGGGCGACCTGCTTGAGCTGTTCGAAGCCGTCGCCCGCGGCGATCAGCCAGAGCAGATGCTTCACCTCGACGTTCCCGCTGTACGGCGGGGCTCCGACGCGCTCGAGGTTCTCGGCGACGCGCACTCGGAGGGCGTCGTCGTTCTGGAGCGCGTGGTTCGCCTGCCGCAGGTTCAGCGTGCAGACGTTGCAGATCGTCATCAGCGTGTCGCAGCCTGTCGCCTCGGCATAGGCGAGGATGCGCGCGTTCAGGTGGAGGTAGTAGTCGGGCTCCGCCTCGTGGATGTCCCCCGCGCCGCAGCAGGTGACCGACTTGAGCTCGACGAGCTCGATCCCGAGCTTCGGCGCGAGCGCCTGCGTCGAGGTGTCGAGCTCCTTGGCCGAGAGCGAGGCGAGACAGCCCTTGTAGTAGGCGACCTTCACGGTCCCTCCTCCCCCTCGACCCGACCCTCGACGGGGTGGTCGAGCCGTGCGAGCCCACGCTCGGCCTGGACGATGCCGGCCGCGCCGTCGCGGCCCTGCGCCTTGACCACTTCGTAGAGCGCCCGTGCCTCCTGCACGCCGTCGGCGACATGCGGGATGAGCGGCACCTTGCCCTTCTTGAAGAGATTGACCGCGAACTTGACCTCCTTGAGGGCCGAGACGACCCCCTGGGTCTTCGGGACGAGCTCCGTCTCGCGGAGCCAGCCGGTCGTCTTCGCGGAGTGGACGAACCACTTCGCGTGCTTCGCGCCCATGTCCCGGTCGATGCCCACGCGGATCGACTCGGCGCCGAGCTTGGCGATCGCGTCGCGCGGGTCGACCCCCTTCGGGCAGCGCTCGTTGCAGAAGTAGCACCGGGTGCAGTCCCAGATGCCGTGCTCGTCGTTGTAGCTCTCGAGCCGCTCGACCGTCTCGCTGTCGCGGGGATCCCCGACGAAGCGGAAACCCTTGGCGAGGGCGGCCGGCCCGAAGAACTCGGGATCGGACTCCATCGAGTTGCACTCGGAGACGCAGCAGCCGCACATGATGCAGAGCGCCTCCTTCTGGATGGGCGCCATCTCCTCAGGCGAGACGCGGAACTCCCTCTCCGGGACCTCCTCGTAGCCGGTCTCGACCCACGGCTTCATGCGCCGGACCTTCGTCCAGAACGGCTGCATGTCGACGACGAGGTCCTTCAGCACGGGCATGTTCCCCATGGCCGAGATCACGGGCACGTGGCCGCGGTCGACGATGGGCTTCATTCGCTCCTTGCAGGCGAGGACCGCGCGCCCGTCCATGCGCATCCCGCACGAGCCGCAGATCATCATCCGGCAGCTCTTGCGGTACGAGAGCGTCCCGTCGCGGGTGTCTTTGATGATGTCGAGGACGTCGAGCAGGCACGCCCACTCGGGGGCCTCGACCTCGTAGTCGCGGAGCACGCGCTCGCCCGACTCCGGGTCGTAGCGCCAGATCTTCAGTGCGACGTCCAAGACGCTCCTTCCTCGCTCACGGCCTGATCACATCATTCAGGGTGACGACCTGGTCGGGCGGCGGTGCCTGCACGTTCACGGGAACGCCGAAGTCGAAGAGCTCGGTCGTCACGACCGCAGTCGTCCCCTCTGTGCTGAAACCGTACTCGTGGTTGAAGCGCCGGACGAGCCCCTCGTCGTCGATCCACACCTCCACGGGGATGAACGCCAGGCCGAGCCTGTCGCGAAGCGTCTGCACGTACGCGGCCCACTCGCTCTCCTTGCCGGGCGGTGCCTGTCCCTCCAGCAGGTTCAGGTCGACGGCCGCCCGGTAGCGTGAGGTGGGCACGCCGCGCACCTCCTCCTCGCCGATCTTCGTGATCCCGGGCCCGAGCGCGGTCAGCCAGAGCAGGTACTGCGTCGGGTCGGCCTGGCTGCCCTGCACGAGGGGGCCGAAGTCGAGGCCGGAGGCGTCCGCGACGTTCTGCAGGTCGAGCTGGATCCAGCGCCGGCCGCCGGCGAGCGCTCCGGGAGGCAGCTGGTAGTAGACGGTCGAGTCCACGAAGACCGCCTTCGACTGCCCGAACCCGGCGCCCTCGTCGCCCTCGATCAACCGCAGGTTCATCTCGCCCGCGCGCCGCTCGAAGTCGAACTTTCCCTGGCCGCCGAACCGCTGCTGCCCGCTGCCCGGCTCGACGACGCGGACCTGTGTCGCGATGCGCGCCGTCTTCGCCGCGGTCGTCTTCGCGGCGGCTTCGGCGATCAGCGCCGGCTCGACCGCCT
>DAITAN010000413.1:0-2383 GCA_036824235.1 Gaiellaceae bacterium
TGTGAATGAGGCCGTCGATGCCCTCGAGGTCGACGAACGCGCCGAAGTCGACGATATTCAAGATCGTGCCCTCGACGACGTCGCCGGGCGAGAGCCGGTCGAGGATCGCCTGGCGCATCTCACGCCGCTCCTCCTCGAGCACCGCGCGGCGGGAGAGGACGACGTTGTTGCGGCTGCGGTTCAGCTCGATCACCTTGCAGCGCAGCGTCTGCGACATGAACTCGTCCAGGTCCTGCACACGGCGGATGTCGACGAGGGAGGCGGGCAGGAAGCCGCGCACGCCCAAGTCGAGGATGAGGCCGCCCTTGACCACTTCGATGACCGTGCCTTCGACGGGCTCGCCGCTCTCCGCGGCGCCCTCGATGCGCTTCCAGGCCATCTCGAAGCGCGCCCGCTTCTTCGAGAGGATCAGACGCCCCTCGGCGTCCTCCTTCGTCATCACGAGCGCGTCGATCTCGTCGCCGAGGTTGACCTCGTCGGCCGGATTGACCGAGCGGCGGATCGAGAGCTCGGAGACGGGGATGACGCCTTCCGACTTGTAGCCGATGTCGACGAGGACCTCGTCCTTGTCGACGCGGACGACCTTGCCCCGCACGACCTCCCCCTCGTTGATGACGGGGAATGTCGCGTCGTAGTCGGGGATCAGCTCGCCGTCCGGACCACGGGTCCAGACGTCGTCGTCTGTCTGCGGAATTTCTACTTCGGTGGTCGTGTCGTTCGAAACCATGCGGAATCGCGCATTATAGCCAGGGTCTCGTGAAAGGCCGCGACCTCCTCATCCTCGCCGGAATCCTCCTTGTAGGCGGGTTCGCCGTGGCCGACGCGCTCCGCCCCGAGGGCGAATCGGCGCCCCGCGAGGACCGGCCGACGACGACGGCGCCCGACGCGACGTCGACCGAGGGAGAATCAGGGATCGAGCAGCTTCCGCCCGTTCCCGGGGGCGGGGGCGATCTCGTCTTCCTCGAGCCGGGGACCTGCGCCGTGCACGAGGTCGACCTTCCGACGGGCCTCGAATTCGCCAGCTTTGTTGCCCGCACGACCTGCCAGCTGTGGACGGCGCCGGTGACGGCGAAGGTGGCGGTGGGAATCGACGAGGAAAGGGGCGATGCCGTTCCCTTCCGCTTCATCGACCTGGCGCGGCCAAACCGCGCGCTGGGCAGCTCGGAGGCCCTGTTCGGATTCCTCCTGTGGAGCCCGGACGGCCAGCGAGCGGCGTGGTGCGACCGCCGGCGTGTGGGCTTCGACCTCGAGCTCGGCGCGGGCAGGCGCCAGCTTCCGGACTGTCCTTCCGCCTACACCCCCGGCGGTGAGATCGTCTACGCGAGGGGCGATCGCCTGTTCGTCGAGGACAGGCCGGGTCTGCAGGCCTCGGGTGGGATCACGAACGTCCAGTACGGGAGCGACGACTCCGTCGCGGTCATCGTCGACGGCCGCCGGATCGAACGGTACGCCGCGGGGAAGCTCACGGACGGCCTGGATCTGCCGGAGCGCTTCCACGGCCGGACGCCGACGCTCTCGCCGGACAACTGCTCCGCGGCCTTCCGCGCCGGCGACCGCATCCGGATCCTCGACGTCGGCTGCTCGCGGCTCGGGCCCGGGGGAACGCTCTTTCCGGGCCATGTCGCAGCGTGGTCGCCCAACGGCGAGTGGATCGCGATCGGCGGCGCCACCGAGCTGACCTTCTACGACCTGACCTCGACCCGGGAGCCGGTCGTGTGGCCCATCGGGGCGGTCCAGATGGGCTGGCGGCGCGGCTGAACGCCCGCTAGGACTTCGCTTCGTTCCAGTCGTCGCCGACACCGATGTCGACGGCGAGCGGCGGGTCGAGCGGATAGGCGCCGCACATCTCCTCCCGCACCAGGTCGCGAACGGCGGAGGTCTCGACCTCGGGGACCTCGAGCAGGAGCTCGTCGTGCACCTGGAGGACGAGCCGGGCGGCGCGCCCCTCGTCGCGCAGCCGCCGGTGGATGGCGACCATCGCCCCTTTGATCACGTCAGCGGCGGTCCCCTGCATGACGAAGTTGACCGCGAGGCGCTCGCCGAACCCACGGGTCTGACGGTTGCGCGCCTTGAGCTCGGGCACGGGCCGGCGGCGGCCGAAGAGCGTCGTCGCGTAGCCGTCGCGCTCGGCCTGCTCGATCGTCCGCTGGATGAAGTCCTGGACGTGCGGGAACCGCGCGAGGTAGGTGTCGATGTACGTCTGCGCCTCATCGCGGGGGATGTCGAGGTTCTCCGAGAGCCCGAAGGCCGAGATCCCGTAGATGATCCCGAAGTTGACCATCTTGGCCACGTTGCGCTCGTCCTTCGTCAGCTCCGCGCGATCCTTCCCCAGCACCTCCGCGGCCGTCGCGGCGTGGATGTCCTCCCCGCGCGCGAAGGCCTC
>DAITAN010000414.1:0-2376 GCA_036824235.1 Gaiellaceae bacterium
AGTGAGCCGTAGACGCCGTTGTGGTCGGTGAGCGCGAGCGCCTCGTAGCCGAGCTCGACCGCCCGCGTGGCGAGCTCCTCGGGCAGCGAGGCGCCGTCGAGGAACGAGTACGCCGAGTGGCAGTGGAGCTCGACGTACTTCGCCACGCTCACGCGACGCTTTCGACACGGTCCGTGCGCCACGCATGTGGTTCTCGGCTGTACGCTCGAAAGCGGGTGGTGGGACGGGGTGCCCCTAGAGTTAACCGCGGATCGAGATGACAGAGATTCCCCAGGCGATCATCAGCGGGCCCGGCGAGGGCGAGCGGCTCGAGAGCGAGGACCGCGTCTACCTCGTCAAGGTCGCGCGGCCCGAGCTCTGCCTCATTGAGTACGACACGGGGCCGACCTACACGGGCGCCTCCCCCCACTTCCACGAGCACCACACGGATGCGTTCTTCCTCCTCGAGGGCGAACTCGAGTTCACGCTCGGCCGCGAGAGGCACCTCGGTCGCGCCGGGACAGCAGTGGTGGTGCCGCCCGGGAACGTCCACGCCTTCACGAGCCACGGCAGCGGACGGGCGCGCTTCCTCAACATCCACGCCCCCGACTCCGGCTTCACGGACTTCCTCCGCGCCCGCACGCGCGGCGAGGACGCCACCTTCGACAGCGTCGACGTCGACAGGCCGCAGGAACCGGGCGAGGGCACCGTTCTCGGAGCAGGCGAGGGCACGACATTCGTCGCCGGGACGTCGACCTCCGTCTTCAAGGCCACCCGGGAGGCGACCGCGGGCTCCTTCTCTCTCGCCGAGGTCACGATCCAGCCGAGGACGGCCGGCCCTCCTCCCCACTTCCATCGCAAGATGCTCGACTCGTTCTTCGTCCTCGAGGGAACACTGTCCGTCCGGCTCGGCGACGACGAGCTGGAGGCGCCGCCCGGCACGTACGCCTGCGCACCGCCGGGCACCGTCCACACCTTCGCCAACCGGAGCGACACGCCGGTGCGCTTCCTCAACCTGAACACGCCGGGTGGCTGGGAGGACTTCATCCGCGACCTCGCCGCCGTGACGCCTGCCGAGGGCCACCGCGAGCTGTTCGCCCGACACGACGTGGTGGCCGCCGGCTAGGACGCCTGCCGGAACCACGCGCCGCTCGCCTCGTCCCTGAAGACGACGACGTTCCGCCCCGTTTCGAGCACCACCTCGTAGTAGTTCCTCCGCACGGGCTCCTCCGTCCACCAGCGGTCGGCCACGTGCCACTCGTCCCGGTGCGCGATCACGGGCACCCGGTCGACGGCCGCCGGCACACGGCCCTCGCAGACGACGTGCACGGGCCGCGGCTCGTTCAGTCGTCGCGCGGAACGAGAATGGCCCTGCTCTCGGGAATGCGGGACCACGGTGCCACCTCCACGACGGTGCAGACCGCGTCCATCCCCACCGCCACGCGCACCTGTCGCAACCCTCCGCGCAGGCGCTCCCTCAGGCGGCTCCCTCGGGGACGAACGAGCTCGGTCTGCGTCCCGACCGACTCGGTGAGCTCTCCCAGCTCGAGGCGGAGCTCCGCCGTCGGAGCCGGCAGCTCCGACAGCCTGGGTGCTAACGCGAGCCGAAGGCGGTCGGGCTCCGCCGTCGGCTCGCGCAGCGTGAGCGAGCGCCGCCAGGAGCCTCCACCGACGAGCTTCGCCGAGATGGCGAGCTGCCTGGGAGCCCGGCCTGCCCGCTCCGGGCGGGCGAGCAGGCGCTCGATGAGCGCCGCCAGTGCCCGCGCGAGCGTCAGCTCGTTCGCTACCGGTTCCGGAAATGTCAGCGTCTCTGCCAGCTCGGCCGGCGGACGGCGCGGCGCGACGGAGGTTTCGCCCTCCCCCCGAGCGAGCCGCCATGCTTCCGCGCCGTCCATGCCGAGCCGATCGGCGACCGCGGTCCCGGGGAGGCGTGCCAGCTCCCCCAGGCGCTTGACGCCGAGCTCCGAAAGCTCCACCCTCCGCTCCGGCGACAGCGGAAGGACATCGAGCGGGAAGGGCTCGAGGAAGAGATGTGTCTCGCCGTCGTCGATGACGAGCGCGCGGCCGGCGGGCGCCACGGTCGCCGCCGCGAGCGCCGCGAAGCGCCGGGAGGCCGCTCCTACACGCGCCCCCCACTCCGGCCCGACCGCGTCGAGCGCGCGCCGAAGCGCCTGCCCGAGACCGCCGGCGAGCCGTTCCATGCCCCGGGTCTGAAAGTAGACGCACCCAGGCTCGACCGGCTCGACTTCGAAGCCCGCCCCCTCGAGCCGCCGCAGCACCGCTTCCCACTCCTCCTCCACCCCGGCCGGGTCCTGCTCGACCAGTTCGAGGCTCGGGCACGTGGCCAGCGCTTCGGAGAGCCGCATCCCCGGACGCACACCCGCGCGCTCGGCGGCG
>DAITAN010000054.1:0-10482 GCA_036824235.1 Gaiellaceae bacterium
AGGGAGACGACGAAGTTGACGGGCTGCGCCTCGCGCCCCACGGCTTCAGCCAGCGACGTGCCCGCCTGGCGCAGGGCGAGGTCGAGCGCCGCGCTCTCGTACGCCCAGCGGCGGTAGTCGAGGAAGGCGTCCATCCCCGGGCCACTCGGGAAGAGCGCCATGCGGTCGAGGAGCTGCGAGAAGCGGTCGACCGTGTGGCTTCCGGCGAGCGGGAGGGTCGGGCCCTCGGCCTGCAGCGCCGCCTGATCCTCGCCGGAGTAGGTGACGTCCTCGCCGACTCCTTCGTGGCCGCCGCCGTGCAGGTGGATCACCGTCGTGCGGCGCACGAACTCAGGAGATGCCTCGACTTTCAGGCCCTCCAGCTCGTAGGACTCGATCTCCAGCGGGAGGTTGCGGACGAGGTCGTAGGTCGCCATTCACCGGCAACGGTACGCGTTCTCCCGGTCTTGGTGTACTAGTTAGGTGATGACTCAGGCGAACCGCAGCGGCTGGGCCGGCCTCATGGGCACCTACGGCGTGTCCGAGAACACGACGGCCCGCCTCGTGCGCTCGCTGGCCGCCAGCGAGGTCGCCGGGCTCGCGTTCTGCCGCCTGCTGGAGCGCTGGCAGCGGGGTGAGCCGGACCCGTGCACGCCCGAGCGCCGCCAGGCCGCCTTCAGGCGCGCCGCGGAGCGCGCTGAGACGGCGCTGACGGGCCTCGAGCACCCTCTGGGACGCTTCCTCCTGGAGCTGGAGCCGGACGGAGCAGAAGGGCGCTCCTGGTACGGCGAGCCCGGAGCGGGGGAGGTCGTCGAATGGGACGCCGTGCTCAAGCGGGCCGGCGTATTCGCCGCACCGCACCGCGTCGCGCACGCCTACCTCGAGCTTGCAGTCCTCGTGCGGGCGCTCCAGGGCCTCGCCGATTCGGCGCGGATCGAGTCGGCGCCCAACCGCGACGCTCTCTGGGCCGGCCTGTTCGATCTCCGCGAGAACCTGCTCGACGGCTGCCTCGACGACCTGCGCGCGCTTGCCGCCTAGCGTCTGCGTCGTCGGCTCGATCAACGTCGATCTCGTCGCGCGATGCTCTCGGCTCCCGCAGCCGGGCGAGACCGTGCGCGCCGACGACTTCGCGCACATCCCGGGCGGGAAGGGGGCGAACCAGGCAGTCGCCGCCGCGCGCCTCGGCGCCTCCGTCCGCATGATCGCCTGCGTCGGCACCGACGAACTCGCGCGCCTGGCTCAGGCCGGAATGGAGGAAGCCGGGGTCGACCTGACCCGCGTCGTCCAGGTCGGGTCGGCCGACACGGGGATGGCGCTGATCGCCGTCGACGAGACCGGCGAGAACCAGATCGTCGTCGTGCCCGGCGCCAACGCGGCCCTCGACCCGGATGCTGTCCGCGCTGCGGAACTCGACTCCTTCGATGCGGTGCTCTGCCAGCTCGAGATCCCCGACGAGCCGCTTGCCGAGGCAGCGCGAGCGGCGACCGGGCTCTTCTGCCTCAACGCCGCTCCCGCACGGCCTGTGCCCACGGAAGTGGTCGGGCGCGCAGACCTCGTCGTCGTCAACCGCTACGAGCTCGACGCCCTGGCCGAGATGCCGCATCTGGTCGCCCTGACGCTCGGCGCGGAGGGCGCGGTCCTGCTCGAGGACGGGGAGGAGGTCGCGCGAGCCGTTCCGCCCAAGGTGGAGGCGGTCGACGGCACCGCCGCAGGCGACTCGTTCACCGGTTGCCTCGTCGTCTCGCTTCTGGAGGGCCTGGATCGAGAGGAAGCGCTTCGCCGCGCCTGTGCCGCGGGCGCGATCGCCGCCTCGCGGCCCGGAGCACAGCCTTCGCTGCCCACCGCGGCGGAGGTTGACGAGATACTGCGTACGTGAACGACGCGACGCCGATCCTCCTCGACTGCGACCCGGGGCATGACGACGCGATCGCGCTCCTGCTCGCACTGGCGAGCCCGGAGCTCGAGCTCCTCGGCGTCACGACCGTCGCCGGGAACCAGACCCTGGAGAAGACGACGGCGAACGCACTACGAGTCCTAGAGCTCGTCGGCCGGGCGGACGTGGACGTCGCCGCCGGCGCCGACCGGCCGCTCGCCCGCGAGCTCTTCATCGCCGCCTACGTGCACGGGGAGTCCGGGCTCGACGGCCCGAGCCTCCCGGACCCGCAGCGTTCGCCGGTCGACCAGCATGCGGTCGACTTCCTCGCCGAGCGGATCCTCGCCTCGTCGAGACCGGTGACGCTTGTCCCGGTCGGGCCGCTGACAAACATCGCGCTTCTTCTCGCGCGGTACCCGGAGGTCCCGGAGAACGTCGAGCGGATCGTGATCATGGGAGGCGCCGTCGCCGAGGGGAACGTCACGCCGGCCGCCGAGTTCAACATCTACGTCGATCCTGAGGCCGCCTGGCGCGTCTTCCACAGCGGGATCCCGGTGACGATGATCGGGCTCGACGTCACCCACAAGGCGCTGATGATGCCCGCGCACGTGGAGCGGCTTCGCGGCTCCGGCCCTGCCGGACGGCTCGTCGCCGAGCTCTACGACTTCTTCGTCGAGTACCACAAGCGGACCTACGGGACCGAGGGCGCGCCGATTCACGACGCCGTCGCGATCGCGCAGGTCCTCCGGCCCGGCATCGTGGAGACGCTCGACCGCCACGTCGACGTGGACTGCGAGTCACAGCTCTGTCGGGGCCGCACGGTCGTCGACCTCTGGCACCGGACGGGCAACGAACCGAACGCCGACGTGGGCGTCGACATCGACGCCGCGGGCTTTCTCGAGCTCCTCTGCGAGCGAGTCGAGTCCCTCGACCGCAGCCGTTCCGCGTAAACCGGCCTTCTCGGCACGGCGCCGGACCGAGGAGGAGGGACGCCGCCGCCCGCGAACTGGCTCGACATGGCGCAGAAGAAGCGTCCGTCTCGGGTACGCCCGAAGTCGCCTGCGCGTATTCGCAAGAAGAAGCGCACGCGCAAGCAGCGCGGACACCACCATCACGAGCTGCTCGGGCTCGGCCTGCTCTGCGCCGGGCTCTTTCTCGCATTCGTCACGTGGCTCGAGGGGAACGGGGGGATCGTCGGCACGACGATCGCCGACTGGCTCGACGCGCTCCTCGGCATGGCGCGCATCGGTGTGCCGGTCGTCCTCGTCGCCCTCGGCGCGCTCATGGTCGCCCGCGCGTCCCTCGTCGAGGTCAAGCCGTTCCGGACCGGCCTCGTCCTTCTCAGCGTCGGCGCGATGGTGCTGCTCAGTGAGGAGCGGGGCGGGGCGCTAGGCAGCGCCTTCGACGCCGTCTTCGGGCGCCTCATCGGCGGCACGGGGACGTTCATCCTCGGCCTCTTCCTCTGCTGGGCTGGGGCGCTCCTCCTCACCGGGGCCTCGCTCGGAGCCATGCTCCACCGTTCGGCCCACGTCGCGCGCGAGACCGCGGTCGCCGCGCGCCGAACCGTCGGCGCCGTCCGCTACGCGCCGGTCGAGACGTCGACGCCGGTCTCCAACGGCCATCTCCACCACGATCCGCCCGTCGACGGGGCGCAGGCCTATCCGGACGTCGTCGGGGACACCCCTTCCGCGCAGCCGGTGCTCGTCGACCAGCTCGCCGAGCCGCTGAACGCCGATCTCGACCTCGTGCCCGCCGCGGCGGAGCCGCCGACCCTGTTCGACCCGCCCACGAGCGAGCACGCCGACTACCGCCTTCCGGACCCGGGCGTCCTCCGGCGGTCGAAGCCGCACGAGGGCCAACCGGGCAAGGCCGCCGAGCGCACGGCCGAGGCGCTCCTCCAGGCGCTCGCCAACTTCGGGATCGACGCGACGCTCGTCGGCCAGGTCGTCGGCCCACGCGTGACCCGCTACGAGCTCCAGCTCGCCCCGGGGACGAAGGTCGGGAAGGTCGCGGCGCTCAAGGACGACCTCGCCTACGCGCTCGCCACCACGGAGATCCGCATCCTTGCGCCGATCCCGGGCAAGCAGGCGGTCGGCGTCGAGGTGCCCAACCTCTCACCGAACATCGTCACGCTCGGCGACATCTTCGACGAGGTCCCGTCGAGCTCGAGCCCGCTCTCCATCTGGCTCGGCAAGGACATCTCCGGCGCCTCCGTGAACGCCGACCTCGCCCGGATGCCGCACATCCTCATCGCCGGCACGACGGGCTCGGGGAAGTCCGGCTGCATCAACACCATGCTTTGCTCCATCCTCCTGCGCGCCACGCCCGACGACGTCCGCATGATCCTGATCGACCCCAAGCGCGTCGAGCTGGGCCTCTACGAGTCGATCCCGCATCTCCTCACGCCCGTCGTCTCGAGCCCGAAGCAGGCCTCGGCGGTGCTCACGAACGTGCTCACGGAAATGGAGCGCCGCTACGAGCGGATGAGCCTCGCCCGCGCGCGCAACCTCCCCGAGCTCAACCGCGTCCTGCGCAAGCGCGGCGAGGCGCAGCTGCCGTACCTCCTCGTCGTCATCGACGAGCTCGCCGACCTGATGATGGTCTCGCCGCAGGAGGTCGAGGACGCGGTCATCCGCCTCGCCCAGAAGTCGCGCGCCGTCGGGATCCATCTGGTCCTCGCCACTCAGCGCCCGTCCGTGGACGTCATCACCGGGATGATCAAGGCGAACGTCCCTTCGCGGATCGCGTTCGCCGTCTCGAGCCAGACCGACAGCCGCGTCATCCTCGACACGTCGGGCGCCGAGAGCCTGCTCGGTCAGGGCGACATGCTCTTCAAGCCGCTCGGAACCTCGCGCCTCCAGCGCGTCCAGGGGGCCTACGTGAGCGAGGAGGAGATCGCCCTCGTCGTCGAGCAGTGCCGCAGCCAGCGCCCGCAGGAGCTGGACGAGTCCCTGCTGGCGCCGCCCGAGCCGGTCGGGCACAGCGACGACGGCGACGAGGACTTCGACCCGGACGAGGATCCGCTCCTCGACCGCGCCATCGAGATCGTCGTACAGACGCAGACCGCCTCCGTCTCCCTGATCCAGCGCCGCCTGCGCGTCGGCTACACACGCGCCGGGCGCCTGATCGACATGCTGGAGCGGCGGGGGATCATCTCGGGCTACGAGGGCTCGAAACCCCGCAAGGTGCTGGTCGGCGAAGCCGAGCTCGACCGCGTCCTCGCGGACGTCACCTCCTAGCCCGCTCGGTACCTCCCTAACGAACGGCATCCGCCGAACGTCCTAGAAATGGACTCGTCGGAGGGTTAGCATCCTCCGATTCCACTCGAAGGCATGGGCGAAGGAGGAGGTTCCGTGAACGTAAAGGGAAAACTGCCGTGGCTCTTGGTGCTGTTGGTCACACTTCTGCTCGCGCTCGTCGCAGCCGGCTGCGGCGGCGATGACGACGACGGGGGCGACGCAGGTGACGGCGATACGACCGCAGCAACCGATGAGGCCACGACTGAAGAAGCGGAGCCGATCCGCGTAGGCCTCGTAACAGACATCGGCGGCCTGAACGACCGCGGGTTCAACGCGCTGGCCAACGAGGGCCTCGAGCGCGCCGCGGACGAGCTCGGCGCCGAGATCCGCGTCCTGGAGTCGAAGTCGGACGCCGACTACATCCCGAACCTCTCCACGCTGGCCGAGGAGGGCTTCGATCTCGTCATCACCAACGGCTTCCTCATGGGCGAGGCGACCCATCAAGCCGCTGAGGAATACCCTGACACGAACTTCGCGATCATCGACTTCGGCTACGGGGGCGAGGGATGCGAGGAAACGAACTCCTGCGAGCTACCGAACCTCCAGGGGCTCGTCTTCAAGGAGCAGGAAGCCGGTTACCTCGTCGGCTACCTCGCTGGGCTCGTGACCGAGTCGAACACCGTGTCGAGCGTCGGCGGGCTCAAGATCCCGCCCGTCGACAGGTTCATCGCCGGCTTCCAGAAGGGCGCCGCTGACTCGAACCCCGACATCAAGACGCTCAACGCCTACTCCCAGGACTTCGTCGACCAGGCGAAGTGCAAGGAGGTCGCACTCGACCAGATCGCCGAGGGCTCCGACGTCGTCTTCCAGGTGGCGGGCGGCTGCGGTCTCGGCGCGCTCGATGCGGCTCAGCAGGAAAGCGTCTGGGGCATCGGCGTGGACAAGGATCAGGCCTTCCTGGGCGCGCAGGTCCTGACGAGCGCGGTCAAGCGGGTCGACCAGGCTGTGTTCGAGACCATCCAGGCAGTCGTCGACGGTACCTTCGCCGGAGGCGGCGTCACGCCCTTCGGCTTGGCGGAGGACGGCGTCGGTCTCGGAGAGTTCTCGCCGGACGCGCCGCAGGAGGCGATCGACGAGACGCTCGCACAGGTCGACGCGATCATCAGCGGGGAGATCGAGATCCCCGACGCTCTGGAATAAGCAGCAAAGGACGAGGGGCGGGCACGGGCCCGCCCCTCGTCGTCCTCGCGGATGACTGAACCTCCTCTTCTCGAACTCAGGGGCATCACCAAGCGGTTCCCCGGGATCGTCGCCAACGATCACGTCGGCTTCGAGCTCGCCAAGGGCGAGGTGCACGCGCTCCTGGGGGAGAACGGCGCCGGCAAGTCGACCCTCATGAACATCCTCTACGGGCTCTACCACCCGGACGAGGGCGAGATCAGGCTGCGCGGCGAGCCGGTGCGCATCGACTCGCCGAACGCGGCGATCGAACACGGCATCGGGATGGTCCACCAGCACTTCATGCTCATCCCCGTCATGACGGTGGCCGAGAACATCGTGCTCGCCGTCGAGCCGCGGAAAGGCCCGTTCCTCGACATCGACGCGGCGGAGAAGCGCGTGCGCGACCTGTCCGAGCGCTTCGGGCTCGCCGTCCGCCCGGACGCGCGCATCGAGTCGATTTCCGTCGGGATGCAGCAGCGCGTCGAGATCCTGAAGGCGCTCTATCGCGGCGCCGAGATCCTCATCCTCGACGAGCCCACGGCCGTCCTCACGCCGCAGGAGGCGGAGGAGCTCTTCCAGATCATTCGCTCGCTCCAGGCCGAGGGAAAGTCGATCATCTTCATCACCCACAAGCTTGGCGAGGTGCTCGCGATCGCCGACCGGATCACCGTCCTGCGACGGGGTAAGGCGATCGAGACCGTTCCGCGGGCCGGAGCGACCGAGGAGGGCCTGGCCCGCCTGATGGTTGGCCGCGAGGTACTTCTGCGCGTGGACAAGACGCCCGCCACGCCGGGGGACAAGCTGCTCGAGATCGACGGCCTGCGCGTCCTGGACGAGCGCGGCCTCGAGGCAGTACGGGGCGTCTCGTTCGATGTCCGAGCCGGCGAGATCGTCGGGATCGCGGGCGTGGACGGGAACGGCCAGAGCGAGCTCATCGAGGCCATCACGGGCCTCCGCAAGGCAGAGGGCGGCCGCGTCACGGCCGGCGGCAAGGACCTCACCGACGAGAACGCGCGCGACTGCATGGACGCCGGGGTCGGCCACATTCCCGAGGACCGGCACAGGCGGGGCCTCGTCCTCGACTTCACGTTAGCCGAGAACATGGCCCTCAAGGACTACGCCGAGGAGCCGGACTCGAAGTGGGGGTGGCTCTTCCCGAAGCGAATCATCGCCCGCGCCCGCAAGCTGCTGAAGGAGTTCGACGTGCGCGGCGGTGGCCCCATGACCCCTGCGGCGTCGCTCTCGGGCGGCAACCAGCAGAAGGTCGTCATCGCGCGTGAGGTCTCGCGCGACCCGCGCATCCTCGTGGCCGCGCAGCCAACCCGCGGTCTCGATGTCGGCGCGATCGAGTTCGTCCACCGGCGGCTCATCGCCGAGCGCGACGAAGGGCGCGCGATCCTCCTCATCTCGTTCGAGCTGGACGAGGTCCTGTCGCTCTCCGACCGGATCCTCGTCCTGTACGAGGGCCGGGTCGTCGGTGAATACACGCCCGACGTCTCGGAGGAGGAGCTCGGCATTGCCATGACCGGCGGTCGCAGGGAGCAGGAGGCCGTCGCATGACGGAGCCGCCTGCCGCACAGACCCCACCGCCCGCACCGGCCGAGCCCGAGGAGTACGGCTCGGTCACCGGGCTCCAAGCTTTCTACGACCGCGCCGGGGGCGTCCTCGTCCCGGTCGCCGCGGCCTTCCTCGCGTTCTTCATCGGCGGCCTGGTCGTCGCCATCACCGAGAAGAGCGTCACGGCGCCGTTCGAGGCCTACAAGGCGATCTTCGAGGGCACGGGGCTGACCTGGTTCATCCCCGGGATCGGCGACACGGCCGAGGAGGCGCGCGACCTCCAGCAGACCCTGATCATCATGACGCCGCTGATCCTGACCGCACTCGCGGTCGCCTTCGCGTTCCGCTGTGGCATGTTCAATATCGGCGGCCAGGGCCAGTACTGGGTCGGCCTCCTGGCTGCGATCTACGTCGGAACGCACCTCGACGGCGCACCCTCCGTGGTGCACGTCGTCATCGCAATCGCCGCCGCGCTGCTTGCAGGCGCGGTTTGGGGAGGGATCGCGGGGATCCTCAAGGCGACCACCGGGGCCCACGAGGTGATCACGACGATCATGCTCAACTGGATCGCGATCTGGGTGGGGAAGTGGTTGTTAGAAGCGCCGGACGGCTTCCTGCAGGGAGCGGACCCGACCCTGCCGCGCTCCGACGACGTCCTCGACTCCTCAAAGCTCCCGCAGATCTGGGGCGGGCTTCAGCCGCTCCACGCAGGGATCTTCATCGCGCTCTTCGCCCTGGTCGTCTACCACCTGCTGCTCAACCGCACGACGCTCGGCTACGAGGTGCGCGCCGTGGGCTTCAACCCTGATGCGGCTGCCTATGGCGGCATCTCCGTGAAGCGCAGCTACTTCCTCGCGCTCGCCATCGCGGGCTCCTTCGCCGCACTCGCCGGCGCGATCGACCTCCTCGGGTGGAAGTACCGCCTCACGAGCACGGAGTTCGAGGTCAACTTCTACGGCTTCACGGGCATCGCCGTCGCGCTGCTCGGGCGCAACAAAGCGATCGGCATTCTCTTCTCCGCGCTGCTCTTCGCATCCCTGATCGTGGGCACCTCGCCGCGCCAGCTCGATCCCGAGGTCTTCAACCCCGAGCTGGCGACGAATCTCTCCACGATGATCCAGGCGCTGATCATCGCCTTCGTCGGGGCTGAGTTCCTGATCGTCTACATTTGGCGGGCGAGACGGAAGGTCGGCATCGGCAGCCCGAAACGGATCGAGCCAACAGGCGCATGAGCGTCGCCGAGCACACCGAGCCTACGACCGCCGACCGCCTGCGGCGCCTCGGCGAGCCGCGCTCGCTCGCGATCACCGGGATCTGCCTGGGGGCCCTCGCCATCTGGCTCTCGATCCCGCCGTTCACGATTCGCACGCTCGCCGTGCCGGCAGGCGTGGCGGTTCTCGGCGCGGCTCTCGGAATCTGGGCGCTCACGCGGGGTGAGAAGAAGCTGGGCTTGTGGGCGATTGGGGTCCCGATTCTCGCGATCGCGTGCGCGGTCTGGTTCCAGAACGAGGCGACGGCGGAGCTCGAGTCGGTCTTCAGCATCGGGCTCATCGCAGCGACCCTCCGCTTCGCCACGCCGCTCGCGCTGGCCGCGATGGGCGGCATCTTCTGCGAGCGCTCGGGCGTCATCAACATCGGACTCGAGGGGATGATGCTCGTCGGTGCGTTCTTCGGGATCGTGGTCTGCGCCGAGACGGGGAGCTGGGAGATCGGCCTCCTCGGAGCAATGGCCGCAGGCGGCCTTCTCGCCCTGATCCATGCCTTCTTCTCCATCCACCTGATGGCCGACCAGATCATCAGCGGCTTCGCCGTCAACTTCCTTGCGCTCGGCCTCACGGGCTACCTGTTCCGCTCCATGTACGGAACGGAGGGGACGCCGAACCTCGAGGAGCGAATCCCCAACGTGCACCTTCCGCTGATCGAGGACATCCCGTTCATCGGGGACATCTTCGGAGACCTCAGCCTGATGATCTGGATCATGTTCGCCGTGGTCATCGCCTCGTTCATCGTGCTCTTCAAGACGCCGATCGGCCTCAGGCTTCGCTCGGTCGGTGAGCACCCGAAGGCGGCCGACACGGTCGGGATCTCGGTGTTCAAGATCCGTTACGCCGCCGTGATCGTCTCGGGGATGCTCGCGGCGCTCGGCGGCGCCTATCTCTCCTTCGGGACAGGTAACGCCTTCAACGAGAACATGACCGCCGGTCGCGGCTACATCGCCCTGGCGGCGGTCATCTTCGGCAACTGGCGTCCGTTCGGCGCATTCGGCGCCTGCCTCCTGTTCGGCTTCTCGAGCGCGCTCGCCCTGCGCTTGCAGGGCTCTCCGCTTCTGCCCACCGACCTCGCCTCCGCCAACCTCCTCTCGACGCTGCCGTACGTGCTCACGCTCGTTGCCCTGGTCGGCGTCATCGGACGTTCGCGCGGGCCCGCAGCCGCTGGCCGTCCATACGTCAAGCAGTAGAGAGCGCGTGACGAACAGGAAGGCCATCTGGGCCGTCGTCACGGCCTTGTTGTCGCTCGCGGCGCTGGGGGGCGCCGCATACGCGTCGCGCTACTACGACGAGGTTCGCCTCGTGGACGCCGTCGTCGCCGTGCCGGCCGCCCTGATCTTCGGAG
>DAITAN010000415.1:0-2365 GCA_036824235.1 Gaiellaceae bacterium
AAGGTGGACGGTGTGCCCGCGGCGCTGATCCGCGGCTACAGCGTTCCGGCAGGCGACGGCACCGCGCGGGAGCTCGTCATGCCGCCGGAGCGGGATCTGTTTCCGTAGGCACGATCCAGGTCGAACGCGAGCGCGCGAGCACCTCGCCGTCGGCGGTGAGGAGCGCGGAACCTGCGAAGCGCTTGCGCCCGTCTTCGCCGACGCGCCAGCCGATCACGACGTGGGGCTCGCCGGGCTGCGGGAGCCGGTCGATCTCGGTCGCCATGCGCCCCAGAAGGACGCCCTCGCGCTGGAAGTCGTCCACCGCCCAGCCGCTCGGGCAGTCGAGCGCCGCCCAGACGAGCTCGGGCCCGACATCCGCGGGCGGTGTCCACGGCGAGGCGACGACGCCGTTCCTGCCCTCGACCGGGCCGGCGTAGACGCGCATGCCATCCTCGCGGTTCGGCCCGCAGACGAAGCACGTGTTGTAGGCGTGGTGCTCGAAGCCCGCGTACCGCGCGGACGCGCGCTCGGCCGCCTCGACGGAGACGGGGGGCGGCACGTCCACGTCCAGTCCGGCCGGCTTCGCCTCGGCGACGAGCGTCCCCCCGTCGCGTATCTCGAGGCGCCCCTCGTCCCGTACGACCTCCAGCTCGCGGTCGAGCGGCGGCGGGCGTCGCAGCGTCACCTCGGTCACCCCGCCGAGCAGCCCGGCGACGAGCCCGCACACATACCCGCCGTTTCCCGAGTCCGGCGGGCCGTTGAACCGGCCTGGGACTATCACCGTCCGAGGGTCAGCTCGATGTGCCCGTACGGAGGCCGGGGGTCGGTGTAGACGCGCACGCGCTCGTCCGCCTCGGACACCTGCGCGGTGTCCCAGAGCCTGTTCTGGCCATCGAATGAGATCTCCGCGACCTCGGGAAATGCATCGAGCACCTTGACGCCCATCTCGTGCACGAGCTCCTGGATCGAGGCCGAGTCGAAGGCTGCGAACGTCGCCGTCAGGGAGTCGCGGATCGCGTTGCTGTCGGCACGCGTCCCGAACTCGGTGTTGCGCCAGTGGACGTCCAGATGGACGAAGAGCGGGCGGTCGCGGGATTCGGGGAGCGTCGTGTACCCGTCCCTGACGAAGCCCTCGAACGAGCTGCCGGTGAGCTTCATGAGCCTGAGCCCCTCCCGGCCGCAGCGATGGGCGAGCGTGCCGTCGCGGTCGAGCGCGAGCTCGGCGACGCCGTAGTCGCTCCCGACGCTCTGGAACGACTGCTCCGAGCGCCGCGCGAACGGCACCTCCCGCGCGTTCAGCTCGATGCGAGCGGCCTGCGGGTAGGTGTCCATGAAGCGGCGCGCGAGCAGCTCGAGGAAGCCCTCGAGCGACGCCTCGTCGTACTCGAGCGCCGTCATGTGGATGAAGTTCTTCATCGAGTCCGTCGCGACGACGACCTCATTGTCGCCTTCGGTGTACGAGGGAACGAACGCCGCGCCACGCGCGGTCATACCGACCCTGGCGGCGAACAGCGTGCGGACGCCGTCCGTCCGGTAGACGGACACGGCCTCCTTGCCGTAGCCGATCCTCAGGAGCTCTGCCATCGGTCCACGGCGATCGCGACGAGCTCGTCGCAGCCGGTCTCGAGCTCTTCCGCGCGCGTGCGCTCGAGCCGCTCATGCAGCACCGGGAGGATCGCGGCGCGCGGGCGGCGGTTCACGAAGACGACGAAGCGGAACCCGAAGCGCTCCTCATAGGCGGCGTTCAGCTCGGCGAGCTCGGCCATGACCTCGGGATCCTCCTCGGTGGGCGTGCCCTGCTCGGCGGCGGAGCGTCCGGTCAGGTTCCGCTCTCCGATCCTCGGATGGCGTGCCAGCGCCTCGACCTGCTGCTCCTCCGGCAGGTCGGCGAGCACGTCGCGGGCGCGGCCGAGCGGGTCCTCCACCTCAGCGAGCGCTTCCACGAAGAGGCTCCGGGCCTGGAACAGGTCGGCCAGCTCCTGCACGGTCAGCTTCCGCGGTAGATCGCGCACGAGTAGGGAGCCATGAGGAGAGGGACGTGGTAGTGGCCGGGGCCGAGCTCGACCTCGACCTCGACGCGCCGGAAGAACGGCGAGCTCGGGTGGAAGACGAGGCGATATGCGCCCGGGCCGAGCTCGTCACCCGCGAGGTCTGCGATGCGCCCGTCGTCGTCGGTCTCGCCCGAGGCGACGAGGTCGTCCCCGCGGAAGAGCTCGACGGTGACGCCGCGCGCCGGCGCGCCGTGCTCGGTGTCCAGGACGTGTGTGGAGATGCTCACGAACCGCTCCGCGGATCGTGAGCAAGGGGAGGGTGTGTGAGGGAACCGGAAGGTTCCTTCACTGCATCAAAGAAGGGGGCACGTGGGGGAAACATGGTTTCCCCC
>DAITAN010000416.1:0-2356 GCA_036824235.1 Gaiellaceae bacterium
GAGGCGCTCGACGACCGCCGGGCCACCGCGGACGCGTACTTCTTGGGTGCGCTCGTGTCCGAGCGCAGGGGTCAGTGGGTTGCGGCGCGCTCGTACGCGGAGCGCGCGAAGGTGCTCTACGAGGAGATCGACGACAGGGCCAACACGGGCAAGCTCCTGACCACGCTCGGCGGCCTCACGTTCCTCCTCGGCAGGCCGGATGAGTCCATTCCCCTCTTCAAGCAAGCGTTCGCCGTCGCGCTCGAAGTCGGAAGCGACGCCGACGCCGCTCAGGCCGTCTCCTCGCTCGCCCAGGTTCATCTGCGCACGGGCCAGTTGGAGCTTGCCGAGCAGCAGGCAGGGCACGCCCTGGACCTTCTCGCTGACAGAGTCGACTTCATCGACGAGATCGGGAACGCACAGCTCGTTCTCGGCCGCTCGCTCCTGGAGCAGGGCCGGTTGGAGGAGGCTGAGGAGAAGTTCAGGGACGCGGAGGAGAGCTTTGCGCAGCTGTCCTCTGCAAGTCACAAGGCTGCCGCGTGGACCGCGCAGGCCGAGCTCGCCGTTCGTCGTGGCGAGAAGGAAGGCGCGATCCAGCTCTACCAGCGTGCAGTCGAGGCGCTCCAGGACTTCCGCTTCTAAACAACGAAAGGGGGTGAGTCTCACCGTGAGCCGGGCCTCGCTTCACATCTTTCTCGTCACCGTCGCGCTGCTCGTCGCGAGCATCGGCGGCATTGGTTTCCCCGACGGGCCGTAGGCCTCGTCGTCGCCGGGACTAGGGTTTCCGACCGGCCCCGTGGGCCGGTCGGCTTATGGCGTCCGCTACCGCTCGAGTCGGTCCCGGGCGGCTGGTCCGTCTGAGAGGCGGTCCAGCGCCTGCTCGGTCTCGGCCACCAGAGCCCCGAGCAGATCGGCGGCACCGGCCGCGTCCGCTCGTGGAGGCCCTTGGCCGGCAAGCGCGATCGCCAGGTCGGCACGTCCCTGCTCGGCCGCCGCGCGCCGGATCGGCTCCGTGACAACCTGCTGGAGCAGGAACGGCAGCGAGGCCACGCCGGCGCGCTCCAGCTCGTCGGCGATCCGGGTGCGGAACGCCCTCACCGGCCGGCCGGTGTAGCGGTCGGTGACGATGGTGGGCCTGCTTCGGTCGGCGACCATCGCCTTGTGGACGTCGCTTGCCGCGCTCTCGGGGCAGGTGAGGAAGATCGTTCCGATCTGCGCTCCGCTCGCGCCGAGCGCCAGGGCGGCGGCGATCCCGCGCCCGTCGGAGATGCCGCCGGCCGCGAGCACAGGGACGCTCACCCGGTCGACGACGGCGGGCACGAGCGCGAGGCTTCCGATCAGCCCGTCCTCGAACTCGTGCAGGAACGTCCCGCGGTGGCCGCCGGCCTCGCTTCCCTGGGCGACCACGACGTCGACGCCGGCGGCCTCGAGGGCCTCGGCCTCGGCGGCGGTCGTCGCGGTGCCGGCGAGCAACGCGCCCGAGGATCGAACGTCGTCGAGCGGCGGGATGCCGAACGTGAACGAGAAGACCGGCACGCGTTCCTCGGCAATCACGGCGAGCTGTTCCTCCAGGAGCGCCTGGGGGTCGAACGGCATGCGAACGTCGGGGGCGGCGACCCCGAGCTCCTCGTAGAGCGGCGCGAGCGCGGCGACGACGGCGGCCGCATCGGCGTCGGGGATCTCGACCGCGTTCCAGGCGAAGAGGTTGATCGCGAAGGGACGATCGGTGAGCTCGCGGATCCTCCGGATGGCCGCACGCAGCTCCTCGCGCTGCGACCTCGCGCCTCCGAACGACCCGAGGCCGCCGGCGTTCGAGACGGCGGCCGCAAGCTCGGGCGTGTCGGAGCCCGACATCGGCGCCTGCACGAGGGGATAGGGGACCCCGAGCAGTTCGGCGGCTCGCGTGCCTGGCCAGGCCACGGAACGACTGTATCTAGGAGTCGTTCTTGCGCGCCCGACTGGGAGCGACCCGGGGAGGCTCGTCCGGCTGTTTCGGATAGACGGGCGGCCAGGGGGCGTCCATCAGGCCCGCCTCACGGTCGCGCTCGTTCATGGCGAGGAGGGGCTCGAGCGACTGCGGCACATCGTTCATCCCCTCCCACGGGTCGCCACGCTCCGCGAGCCGCTGGGGGACGCTGGCGATCGTCAACTCGTCGGGATGCACGGCTTCGATCTCGTCCCACGCCACGGGCGCCGAGACCTGCGCGCCGGCGCGGGCGCGCACCGACCACGCGCCGAAGACGGTCTTGTGCGGCGCGTTCTGGTTGTAGTCGACGAAGACCCGCTCCCCGCGCTCCTCCTTCCACCAGGCCGCGGTGATCAGCTCGGGCCGCCGGCGCTCGAGCTCGCGCGCGGCCGCAACCGCCGCCGCGCACAC
>DAITAN010000417.1:0-2345 GCA_036824235.1 Gaiellaceae bacterium
GCTCGATCGAGCCGCTCTCGCGCAGGTCGGAGAGGATCGGCCGCTTGTCGTGGCGCTGCTCGACGGCGCGCGAGAGCTGGGAGAGCGCGATGATGGGCACGTCGAGGTCGCGCGCCAGCACCTTGAGCGAGCGCGAGATCTGGGACACCTCCTGGACGCGGTTCTCGGCATTCGTGCCCGAGGTCATCAGCTGGAGGTAGTCGACGATGATGAGCCCAAGGTCCGGCTGCTTCGACTTCAGGCGCCGGGCCTTCGAGCGGATCTCCATCATCGTGATCGAGCCCGTGTCGTCCACGTAGATGGGCGCCTTGGCAAGCTTGTCGCACGAGGCCGTCAGCCGGGGCCAGTCCTCGGCCGAGAGCTTCCCCGTGCGCAGGCGCTGCGACTCGACCTTGGCTTCGCTGCACATGAGGCGCTGCGTAACCTCGGACTTGGACATCTCGAGCGTGAACAGGGCGACCGGGACATTCTTGCGCACCGCGAGGTTGGCGGCGACACCGAGGCCGAGGGCGGACTTGCCCATGCTCGGGCGTGCGGCCATGACGATCAGGTTCCCTTCCTGGAAGCCGGACGTGATCCGGTCGAGGTCGCGGAACCCGGACGGCACCCCGGTCACGTCCGCGCCGGACTCGTAGAGCTGCGTGATCCGCTCGAAGCTCTCCTTCAGGAGGGCCTCGATATGGCTGAACTCGGAGGTGGCCTTCTCCTGCGAGAGATCGAAGAGGATCTGCTCGGCGCGGTCGACCAGCTCGGGAGTCTCGCCCGGCCGCTCCCAGCCCAGGCGGGCGATCTCGCCGCCGACGCGGATAAGCCCGCGCAGGGTGGCCGCCTCCTTGACGATCTGCGCGTAGTGGCCGGCGTTGGCGCTTGCCGGCACCAGCGCGGCCAGCTCGTGGACGCGGACCTTGCCGCCGACGTCCTCGAGCTCGCCCCGCTCGTCGAGCTCGTCGACGAGCGTGATCGCGTCGACCGGCTCGCCCTTGGCGTACAGGGCAAGCGCTCCGCGGAAGATCTTCGAATGGCTCTCGCGGTAGAACTCGCGGCCGTCGGCGCCCAGGACGTCGCTGACCGCCGCGATCGCCCCCGAGGAGAGCATCATCGCGCCGAGGACCGATTCCTCCGCATCGAGGTTCTGCGGGGGCACCTGGGGGTCCTGGACGGCCGCTGTCCGGGCTCCGTTTGTCGCCATTGGACGCGACTCTATGTGGCCTGTTGATTGTGAATCCACAGTCGGAAAATCCCCCCGTTGCAGGCAAAGAGAACAGATGTTCCCATACCTGGCGGACGACAGTGCCCACGGGAACCCACAGCCTCTGTGCACGAGATTCATGCTCTACGCGCGAACTTTCGCCGAACCCTCCACAGCCCATGTGGACGACCTCCCGCCCCCGGTCGAATAACTAAGCTCCGGTTCGATGCCCGCCACCGTGATCGTCGGGGCCCAGTGGGGCGACGAGGGCAAGGGGAAGATCGTCGACCTGCTCGCGCGCGACTCGGATGTCGTGTGCCGCTACCAGGGCGGCCCGAACGCCGGGCACACGATCGTGATCGACGGCCAGCGCTTCGCACTGCACCACGTGCCCTCGGGGATCCTCTCCGGGAAGCTCTGCGTGGTCGGCGCGGGCTGCGTAGTCGACCCCGGGCTGCTCGTCGACGAGCTCGACGAGCTGGAGGGCCGTGGGATCTCGACCGAGACCGTTCGCATCTCCGGGAACGCGCACCTGATCATGCCGTGGCACGTCGCCGTCGACTCCGCCAGCGAGCGGAAGCTCGGCCGCCTCCAGATCGGGACCACCCGCCGCGGGATCGGGCCTGCCTACGCGGACAAGGCGGCGCGCCTCGGGATCCGCGTGCAGGACATCCTCGATCCCAAGATCCTGCGCCAGAAGTTCGAGACTGCCCTCGCCGAGATGAACCTCGTGCTCGAGCGGATCCACGGCGTGCCGGCACTCGAGGTCGAGGAGCTCGCGGCGCGCATGGAGGCCTACGCGGTGCGTCTCCGCCCCTACGTTGCAGACACGTCGCTGCTGGTCGACCGGGCGCTCCGGGACGGCAAGCGCGTGCTCCTGGAGGGAGCGCAGGGCACGTTGCTCGACCTCGACCACGGCACCTATCCGTTCGTGACCTCGTCCAACCCGGTCGCCGGGGCGGCCGCGACCGGCGTCGGCATCGGCCCGACGCGGATCGACCGCGTGCTCGGCGTCGCCAAGGCGTACGTCACGCGCGTCGGCGAAGGCCCCTTCCCCACCGAGATCGAGGGGGAGCAGTCGGTGCGCGTCCGCGAGCTCGGGGCCGAGTACGGGACGACGACCGGGCGCGAGCGCCGCTGCGGCTGGCTCGACCTC
>DAITAN010000055.1:0-10385 GCA_036824235.1 Gaiellaceae bacterium
CCTCGAGCGTGACCTCGGCGCCCGAGAGGAGCTCCTCGGCCATGAAGCCGTGCGCCGCCGCGGGGTCGGCGCCCGCCAGGGCTGCGATCTCCGCGTAACGCGTCGTGTAGCGGTCGATCTCGTGCAGGTCTTGTAGGTCGTCGGCGTCCTCGATCCGGAACACGTTCTGTGACAGTCGGCCGACGACGGGCTTGACGAAGAACGGGACGTCGAACGGCGGCTGTCCGTTGATGACGGCGAAGCGGGGCGTCGCCTCCGGCGCCACCCGCTGCTGAATCGCGCGTGCGGTCGGCTTGTGCTGGCAGGCGACGAGCGCCTGCGGGCTCGGGCCGGGCAAGCCGCGTCGCTCGGCGAGCAGCGCCGCGAGGAGTGCCGACTGGTCCTTGGTGCCCAGAACCCCGTCGGCCGGGATCGACTCGCACTCGTCCAGGAACGCCTCCGGATCGAAGTCCTGCAGCTGGTCGAGATCCGAGCCGGCGAAATGGACCCGGTAGCGCCCTTCGAGGCCCGCTGCCCGAATCGCCTTCAGGTCCCGCTCCTGCGGGCAGAGGACGAGGATGTCTCTCATAAGCGAAACCTGCGCCGGAAATGCTACCGGTAGGCATACGCTACCCGCGTGCTCGCCGCCCGAACCGACGTGGTCGGAAGCCTCCTGCGCCCGCCCGCCCTGCTCGAGGCGCGCGAGCGCTTCGACGCCGGCGAATTGACGCGCTCGGAGTTCAAGCGCGCCGAGGATCGGGCGGTCGACGAGGTGCTGAAACTCCAGGAGGAGGCCGGGCTCGAAGTCGTCACCGACGGGGAGATGCGCAGGCTCTCGTTCCAGAGCCAGCTCCCGGCGGCCGTGGACGGGTTCGGCGAGTGGGACATCGACGCGTTCCTGTGGGGCGAGTGGCACTCGGACGAGATCGGCGACCTGACGGTCGAGCGTCCGCCCATCGCCGTCGTCGGGCCGCTGAGGCGCCGCCGCTCGCTCTCCGGAGAGGAGCTTGCCTACGCCCGCAGCCGCACCGACCGTGTCCTCAAGGTCACACTTCCGAGCCCGAGCCTGTTCGCCAACTTCTACGACCCGGAGCGCTCGCGTGAGGCCTACCCCACCCTGGAGGAGTTCCTCGGGGCGGTGGCCGAGATCCTCCGCGAGGAGGTCGAGGAGCTCGTCGAGCTCGGCGCGACCTACGTGCAGCTCGACGCGCCCCACTACCCGCTGCTCCTCGACCCCGGCTACCGCGACTTCTACGAGAGCCGCGGCTGGCCGGCCGACCGGTGGCTCGAGCTCGGCCTCGAGCTCGACAACATCGTCATCGGAGACCATCCCGGCGTGACGTTCGGGTTCCACCTCTGCCGCGGGAACCAGGCCAGCCGCTGGCTCGTCGAGGGCGGCTACGACTGGCTCGCCGGCCGTCTCTTCGGCCGCGTGAAGGCCAAGCGGCTCCTGCTCGAGTACGACGACGCCCGCTCGGGTGGGTTCGAGCCGCTCGCCGAGGCGCCGGACGACACGATCTGCGTGCTCGGCCTCGTGACGACGAAGACGCCGCGGCGAGAGACCGTCGACGAGCTCGCCGGCCGCATCCGGGAAGCAGCGAAGTTCGTCCCGCTCGAGCGCCTCGCCCTCTCGCCCCAGTGCGGCTTCGCCACATCGATCCTCGGCAATGCGCTCACGATCGACGACGAGCGCGCCAAGCTCGCCACGATCGCCGAGACGGCCGCGGAGGTTTGGGGCTGATGGCAGTCGTCCTCGACGGCGGGAGCCTGACGCTGGACGAGCTCGTACGGGTCGCACGGGAGGACGCGCCGGTCGAGCTCGCCCCCCACGCGGTCGAGCGCATGCAGGAGGCACGGGCGCTCGTCAAGCGCTCGCTCGAGCGCGGTGACGAGGTCTACGGGATGACCACTGGCGTCGGCGCGCGTAAGAAGGTGCGCGTCGCCGCGGACGAGATTGCCTCCTTCAACCGCGCCCTGATCGCCAACCACCTCGTCGGCGTCGGCCCGGACGCACCGGTGGAGATCGTCAGAGCGACGATGCTCCGGCTTGCGAACGCCCTCGCCAAGGGCACGACGGGCGTGCGACCCGAGATCGCGGAGCGCATCCTCACCGCCCTCAACTCTCGCGAGCACCCGCGCATGCGCATGCTCGGCTCGCTCGGCCAGGCCGACCTCCCGGCGATGGCCGACCTCGCGCACGGCCTCTTCGCGGACGCCGAGCTGGAGGCGAAGGAGGGCCTGGCGCTGATGAACTCGAACGGGTTCGCGACCGGCATCGCGGCGCTCGCGGTCGCCGACCTCGAGCGGCTGCTCGGCGCGCTGGACGTCGCCGGAGCGCTCGACCTCGAGGCCTTCGCCGCCAACCTGACGCTGCTCCATCCCGAGATCGGGCACGTCCGGCCCTACCCGGGAATCGTCGAGTCCCTCACCGTCCTGCGCGGCCTGCTCGAGGGCAGCTCGCTCTGGGAGCACGGCGCGGCACGCAACCTCCAGGATCCGCTCTCGTTCCGCTGCCTCCCGCAGGTGCACGGCGCGCTGCGCGACGCGCTCCGGTTCGGCCGCGGACAGCTCGAGATCGAGCTCAACGCCTCGCAGGAGAACCCGCTCCTGATCCCGGACGAGGACCGCATCGTCTCGGTGGCCAACTTCGACATCATCCCCCTGTCCGCGGCGCTCGACTTCCTGCGCATCGCGCTTGCCTCGGCGCTCACGTCCGCCTGCGAGCGGACCGAGAAGCTCATGCAGGGTCACCTCACCGGGCTGCCGGACTTTCTCGCGCCACGCCAGGGCCTGGCCGAGAACTCCCTCGGCGAGTTCGGGGTCACCGCCCAGGGGCTCACGGCCGAGGCGCGCCTGCTCGCGCAGCCCGTCTCGTTCGAGGCGGTGACGTCGACCCACGCCGAGGGGATCGAAGACCGCATGACGATGGCCCCGCTCTCGGCCCGCAGGCTCAGGGAGATGGTGCAGCTCGGCGAGGCGCTGGTCGCCGTCGAGCTCGTGGTCGACTGCCAGGCGGTCGACCTGCGCAAGCCGGCCGCCCTCGGGGCAGGCACGGCGCGCGCCCATGCACTCGTGCGCGAGGCGGTGGCGTTCCTCGACGAGGGCGACAACCTCGTCTCCGACCTCGAGCCCCTCCAGGACCTCGTCCGCTCGGGCGCGCTCGCGGCCTAGCGTTGTTCCGGCTCGGAATCGTCGGCTGCGGGAGCGTCTCGGAGCGGCATGCCCGCGGCGCGGCCGCCTCGTCCGAGGTCGCGATCGTCGCCTGCGCCGACAGGCGCCTGGAGGCGGCGGAGGACTGGGCACGGCGGCACGGCTGCGAGCGCGCGTACGGCGACTACGCCGAGATGGTCGCCGAGCACGAGCTCGACGGCGTCCTCTTGGCCACCTGGCCGACCCTCCACCGAGACCAGGTGCTCGGCTGCCTGGAGGCCGGGGTGCGAGCAATCCTCTGCGAGAAGGCGCTCGCCCTCAGCGGCGCCGAGGCCCTGGAGATCTGGGCTGCTGCGACGGACGCCGGCGCCCTCGTCACGGAGGGCTACATGTACCGCCATCATCCGGCCATCGCGAGGATCGACGCGCTGCTCGCGGCCGGGGAGATCGGCGCCGTCGACAGCATTCACGCCGCGTTCAGCATCTTCGACCCTGAAGAGAGCCCGGCGGACGACCCTGGCCGGGACTGGCGCCAGAACGTCGAGCTCGGCGGCGGGGCGCCGTACGACATCGCCTGCTACTGCGTCGACGCGTGCAACCGCTTCGCCGGCACGCGGCCGCTGCGGGCCCAGGCGCTCACGAGCACGAGCGAGGTGTACGGCACGATTTCGCGGGTCTTCGGGCTGATCGAGTACGAGAACGGCGTCGTCGGCACGATCGAGAGCTCGATGCGGGCCGACTTCAACCACGAGCTGCGGATCAACGGCGCGCACGGCCACGTCCGGCTCCCGGTCGCGTGGAGGATCGACTTCACGACGGAGGTCGTGGCGAGCCGGAGCACCGGCTGGGGCCTCGTCCAGGAGGAGCGCTTCGACGCGCCTGCGGTCGACGCCTACCGGCTCGAGCTGGAGGCCTTCGCCGCCGCGGCGCGCGGCACGGCCGAGCCCGCCCCCACGCTCGCGGAGTCGGTCGTGACGGCGTTCACCGTGAATGCCCTCCTGGCGAGCGGACGCGACGGCGCTGCTGTCGCGATCGAGATCCCCGAGGCCGTGCTCGCGTGATCCCCGTCCTCATCGACTGCGACCCCGGCCAGGACGACGCGATCGCGCTCCTGCTCGCGCTGGCCAGCCCCGAGCTCGAGGTTCTCGGCGTGACGACGGTCGCCGGGAACCAGACGATCGACAAGGTGACGGTCAACGCGCTCCGAGTGCTCGAGCTCGCCGGGCGCAGCGACCTGCCCGTGGCGGCAGGGGCGGACCAGCCGCTGGTCGGCGAGCTCGTCGTCGCCGCCGACGCCCACGGCGAGACAGGGCTGGACGGGCCCGACCTCCCGCCCCCGCAGGGCGGCCCGGTCGAGCAGCACGCGGTCGAGTTCCTCGCCGAACGCCTCCTCGCCTCCGAGCGCCCGGTCACCGTCGTGCCGCTCGGACCGCTCACCAACGTCGCGCTGCTCCTCGCCGAGCGCCCCGAGGCCGCCGACCGGATCGAGCGAATCGTCCTCATGGGCGGCGCGATTGCCGAAGGGAACATGACCCCGTCGGCCGAGTTCAACATCTGGGTCGACCCGGAGGCCGCCGCCCACGTCTTCGCGAGCGGCCTCGACGTGACGATGGTCGGCCTCGACGTAACGAACCGGGCGGTGCTCACCTCCGAGCACGCCGACCGGCTCCGCTCCCAGGGGCGGGTCGGGGAAGCCGTCGCGGCGATGCTCGACTTCTACGGCGCCTTCTACCGCGAGGCTTACGACCACGGTGGGTGCCCCGTGCACGACGCGCTCGCGGTGGCGCATGTGATCCGCCCGGAGCTCGTCACCACGCTCGAGCGGCACGTGCAGGTCGACGTCTCGGACGGCATCTGCCGCGGGCGCACGGTGGTGGACATGCGGCGCCGAACGGTCCTGCCGGAGCCGAACGCCAAGGTCGCCGTCGACGTCGATGTGCCCGCGTTCATCGGGCTTCTACTCGAGCGTCTGCCCCAACTTCCTGCCTGAGGCTCCGTCTGAGCCGGTGAGGAGCCCACGACCGACACGATTGATTGTGTCCGGGTGATGAGCTATTAACGACCGCTTACCCCCTGCGAAGCTTCGGGGAAGGAGCCGAGATGGACGAGACACAGCGCCGGGTCGACGAGGTTCGTCGCGAGAGCACGGAGCTCGAGAACCACCTCATCGACGAGTACGTGACCCGCAAGATCAGCCGCCGGGAGCTGATGCGGCGAGGGACGGCGGTCGGCATGTCGCTGCCCGTCCTCTCTTTCATCGCAGCCGCCTGCGGCGGGGACGACGACGACGGGGGAGCGCAGACCGGAGGCGGCGAGACGACGGCGGGCGCGGTTCAGCCCGGCGGAACCGTCCGCGTCGCCCTGATTCAGCCGACCACCGAGCCGAACCCGCTCCTCGTCCAGGACGAGGGTGGCGCGGGCATGCTCGGCTCGACCGGCGAGTACCTGTCCTTCTCCGACGAGAACCTCGAGCTCCAGCCCCGCCTCGCCGAGAGCTGGGAGCCGAACGACGACGGATCGGTCTGGACGTTCACGATCCGCTCGGGCGTCACGTTCCACAACGGCGACCCGATGACCTCGGAGGACGTGGTCGCCACCTTCGAGAAGCTCATCAACCCCGACGGGGGCTCCGCGAACGCACAATCGGCGCTCGGCGGCGTGCTCTCGGCCGGGAACATCGAGGCGCCCGACGAGACGACGGTCGTCTTCAACCTCGACGCCCCGAACGGCAACTTCCCGACGCTCGTCAGCTCCGCGAACTACAACGCCATCATCATCCCGGCCGACCTCGACCCGGCCGACTGGGGCCAGACATTCGAGGGCACCGGCCCGTTCAAGCTCCAGAGCTTCACGCCCCAGCAGGGCGCAACCTTCGTCCGCAACGACGCCTACTGGGGTGACAAGGCCAACCCCGACACGATCGAGGTCAAGTTCTACGCCGAGGAGCCGGCCATGATCGTCGCCATCCAGGGCGACGAGGTCGACTTCGTCGAGCATTTTTCGGTCGCGGGGGGCAAGGCGCTCCTCGACAATCCCGACGTCCAGGTGATCGCCATCCAGACGGCGACGCACCGACAGCTCCACATGCGCACGGACAAGGAGCCGTTCACGGACGCCCGCGTCCGCCAGGCCATTGGGCTGGCGATCGACCGGAACGCCCTCGTCGACGGGCTGTGGGAAGGACTGGCCGATCTCGGCAACGACAGCCCGTTCGCGCCCGTCTACCCCTCGACGGATACGTCCGTCCCGCAGCGGGAGCAGGACATCGAGCAGGCGAAGCAGCTGCTGGCCGACGCCGGCGCAGAGGGCTTCACGGTGCAGCTGGACACCTGGGACGGGTTCGAGATCCCCGACCTCGCCCAGCTCGTCAAGAACGCCGCCGCGGAGATCGGCGTCACGATCAACCTGAACATCACCGACGCGGGCACGTACTACGGCGACGGCGTCTACGGGAAGTCGCCCTGGCTCGACTCCGTCATGGGCATCACCGACTACGGCCACCGGCCGGTGCCAAACGTCTACCTGACGGCGGCGCTCGCAGGCGACCCAAAGCTCGGCGTGTGGAACTCGGCGCACTTCAAGAACGACGACTACGACGAGCTCGTGCGGCAGTACGTCGCTGCGCTCGACGTCGAGTCCCAGCGAACGATCGCCAAGCAGATCCAGGAGCTCCTGCTCGAGGAGACTCCGATCATCTTCCCGTACTTCTACAACTTCCTCAGCGCAGCCGTGCCGAACCTCCAGGGTGCGGTTTCCGCGGCTACGGGCCAGTTCGATCTCTCCAAGGCGGGGTTCACCGCCTGAGCGAGGACACACACCGGGCGGCCGAGGCGACTCTTGCTTCGGCCGTCCGGGTCTAGGGTCTAGGAGCAGCCATGGGTCGGTTCCTCCTCAAGCGGCTGGGCCTCGCGGCGATCACGCTCTTTCTTCTCAGCGTGATCGTCTTCTTCGGGACGCAGGTGCTCCCGGGGAACGTCGGGCGCCGCATCCTCGGGCCGTTCGCCGATCAGTCCGCGGTGGACGCCCTCAACGAGCGGCTGGGCACCGACCGGTCGCTGCTCGTGCAGTACTGGGACTGGATCACCGGGCTCTTCCAGGGCGACCTGGGCACGTCGCTCGCCCAGAACGTCCCGGTCACCGAGCTGATCGGGAACGCGCTCGTCAACTCGCTCAAGCTCGCGGCGTTCGCGTTCGTCCTCGTCGTGCCGCTGGCAATCTTCGGCGGGGTCGTCGCCGCGCTCAGGCGCGACCGGCTCACCGACCGGGTGATCACGATCGGCGGCCTCTCGCTCTCCGTCGTGCCCGAGTTCGTCTCGGGGATCATCCTCATCCTCGTCTTCGGCCTCTGGCTCGACGTCCTCCCCGTCAGCGCCCGAGCGCCCGCGGGCGCGAGCATCCTGACGCAGCTCGAGTACCTCCTTCTCCCCGCCCTGACCCTCGTCATCCTGCTCTTCGGCTACATCGCCCGCATCACGCGGGCCGGGACGATCGAAGCGCTGGACGCCGACTACACCCGGACGGCAGTGCTCAAGGGGCTCCCCCGACGCACCGTGATCAAGCGCCACGTGCTGCGAAACTCTCTCTTGCCCACGATCGCCGTCGTCGCGACGCAGACCGGCTACCTGATCGGCGGCCTCGTCGTGGTCGAGACACTCTTCAACTACCCCGGCATGGGGCGGCTCATCGTCACGGCGGCGACCCAGAAGGACATCCCGCTGCTGGAGGCCGCCGTCCTCATCGTGGGCACGATCTTCCTGATCGCAATGCTCGTCGCGGACCTCCTCTACTCGCTGCTCAATCCCCGCATCCGCTACGCGGGCACCGAATGACGACCACGATCGAAGACCCAGCAGCCCCGATCGCCATCCCCGTCCGGGACGAAGCGACGATCGCACGCGGCGAGCGCATCCGCCTGCTGTTGCGCTCGCCGGGGTTCATCTTCGGCGCCATCATCGTCGGCTTCTGGGTGATCTGCGCCCTTTTCGGGTCGTTGATCGCCCCGCAGGACCCGCAGGCCGACGACATCCTGAACAAGCTCGTCGCGCCTTCGGGCGACCACTTCTTCGGCACCGACCGGCTCGGCCGCGACGTGCTCTCGCGCGTCATCGTCGGGGCGCGCGAGATCCTCATCACCGCCCCGCTCGCAACGCTGCTCGGCACAGTCGTCGGCACGGCCATCGGCCTCGTGACCGGCTACTACCGCGGGCTCGTCGACGACATCGTCATGCGCATCGTCGACGCGATGCTCGCCGTACCGGTGATCATCATCGCCTTCCTCGCCATCGTCGCCCGCGGGGCCTCGCGCCTGACGATCATCGTCGTCATCGGGTTCGTCTTCGCGATGATCATCGCGAAGACGGTGCGGGCCGCAGTGCTCAGCGAGCGGGAGCTGGACTACGTCCAGGCCGCACGTCTTCGGAACGAGCGGTCGCCGTACATCATGTTCGCGGAGATCCTCCCGAACGTGATGGGCCCGATCGTCGTCGAGTTCACCGTCCGCCTCGGCTACGCCATCTTCACGATCGCCACGCTCGCCTTCCTCGGCTTCGGCGCCGACCCGTCGATCCCCGACTGGGGCCGCGACATCGAGCAGCACTACGCGTTCATCAACGGCGGCATCTGGTGGGCCGTCCTCTTCCCGTCCTTCGCCATCGCGACGCTGATCGTCGGCATCAACCTGATCGCCGACGCCATCGCGCAGACGTTCGAGCGATGAGCGCCGGCGACCCCGCCATACAGCTCGAGGACCTGGAGGTCGTCTACCGCGTCCGCGGCGTCGACCGGCCGGTGCTCCGCGGGCTCTCGATCACGATCGCGCAGGGCGAGTCGTACGGGCTCGTCGGCGAGTCGGGCTGCGGCAAGACGACGGCCGCGTTCACGATCATGCGCTACCTGCCGCGGAACGGGCGCGTCGTGTCCGGCTCGATCCGAGCGGACGGCAAGGATCTGCTGGCGATGAGTGAGTCCGAGGTGCGCCGCCTGCGCGCCTCGACGGTCTCGATGGTCTACCAGAACCCGGGCGCGGCGCTGAACCCGGCGATCCGGGTCGGCGACCAGATCGCCGAAGTGTTCCGGCTCAGGGGCCACGACAAGCGCGAGTCGCTCGAACGTGCACAGGAGATGCTGCGCAAGGCGCAGATCTCCGACCCGGCCGGAGGGATGCGCCGGTACCCGCACCAGCTCTCGGGCGGCACCCAGCAGCGCGTGGTCATCGCGATGGCGCTCGCCTCCGACCCGACGCTCCTCATCCTCGACGAGCCGACGACCGGTCTCGACGCCACGGTCGAGGCGGAGGTGCTCGACCTTGTCGCGGCGTTGCGCAAGGAGTTCGGCACCAGCGTCCTGTTCATCAGCCACAACCTCGCGGTGATCCGGAGGATGTGCGAGCGGGTCGGCGTCCTCTACGCCGGCCGCCTCGTCGAAGAGGGCGAGACGGAGACGGTCTTCACCGAGCCTCGCCATCCGTACACGGTCGGGCTCCTACGGTGCATCCCGCGCGGCGGGCTCCGCAAGGACCGCGACCGCCTGGACACGATCCCCGGCTACCTGCCGCAGCTCGGTGCGCACCTTCCTGGCTGCGTGTTCGCCGACCGCTGTGCCCTCGTGCAGGAGATCTGCCGGACCGACGAGCCGCCGCTCCATCCCCTGGGCAACGGGCACTCGAGCCGCTGCCACTTCCACGACAAGGCCGCCGACCTTCCGAAGACCGTCACTGCAATCCCCGTCACGGCTGCTCCCGTGAACGGCGAGAGCCTCGTCAAGCTGGAGAACGCGAGCAAGACCTACTCGCACGAGGGGAGCACGGTGCGTGCGCTCGTGAGCGTCGACCTCGCGATCGCCTCGGGAGAGACCGTCGGCCTCGTCGGCGAGTCCGGCTGCGGGAAGACGACGCTCGCGCGCGTCCTTCTCGGCCTCACGAAGCCGGACGAGGGCTCGACCATCGAGCTGGACGGCGAGCCGCTCGCAGCCCGAGTGGTCACACGGAAGACCGAACAGGTACGGGCGATCCAGACCGTCTTCCAGAACCCGGACTCCGCCCTCAACCGGCGCTTCTCGGTCCGCCGGATCATCGGGCGCGCGCTGACGAAGCTCGTCGGTGCCCGCGGCGAGCGGCGGGAGAAGCGCCTGCGCGAGATCGCCTCGTCCGTGCGCTTCGACGAACGGCTCCTCAGCGCGCGCCCCGTACAGCTCTCCGGCGGGCTCAAGCAGCGCGTGGCGATCGGGCGGGCGTTTGCCGGCGAGCCGCGCATCGTCGT
>DAITAN010000418.1:0-2341 GCA_036824235.1 Gaiellaceae bacterium
GTCGGGATGGCTCTCAATCTGGCGGCGATTCTCACGAACGGCGGCCGCATGCCGGCCACGCCCGGCGCAATGGAGGCCGCGGGCCTCGACTTCGCGGTCAAGCACAACAGCGTCGCCGCCGCCGAGCCCAATCTCTCCTGGCTCGTCGACCGCTTCGCGGCCCCCGACTGGGTGCCGCTCACGAACGTCTTCTCCGTCGGCGACGTGGTCATCGCTCTCGGAGCCATGCTGCTCGTCTTCTCGGCCACGGGGGCACGCCTGCCGCGCCTCCCGCGCCGGCGGGCCGAGCAGCCCTCGGGCTGAGCGGGAACGACCGCCGCGCGAGCGGCGTATCCTCGATAGATGCGGCGAGGTGGAACCGTGCTCGTCGTCGTCGCCGTCTCGGCGATCGGCCTTGCTGCGGGCTGGGACGCGCTACGCGGCGGGGACGAGCCGGCGGCCCAGCCCGAGGAGCAGCCCGGGGCTTCGACCGAGGGAGACGGCCCCACGAACTACGTGCCGCTGGACGAGGCCGAGCTCGACCCCTTCACCGGCGTCCTCTACTACACGAACGAGAACTGCGAGCTGAGGGCAGCCGAGCTCCCCGACATCCGCCCGACGGATGCGCCCAGCTGGGATGCCGACTGCCGCTTCACGCTCTCGCCCGACGCTACGCGGGTCGGGGACGAGACGACCGCCTGGGACCCGCACGCCGACCCGCGACGCGGCCGGCTCTTTCAGGTCGAAGGCGGCGCGATCCAGATCGCGACGAACGCCGGGCCCGAAGGCGAGCCGATTCAGGGGACTGCGCCCGCGTGGCGGCCGGACGGCACGCTGACGTACTTCGCAGGCGGCGCCATCCGCGAGGGGCCCGAAGGAGGCACCGTCGTGCCGGCCAACCGGCTCCGGATGGTCGTCACCGAGCATCCGAACGCGCCCGACCGGGCCGGTGCCCTCCGCGGCGTGCGGGTGCTCGAGCACCACTGGCTCGACCAGGACAGGCTGGTGGCTCTCGTGTCGGCCCGGGTCGCAGGCGGACCGGCTCTCAACCTCGTCGCCGTGTTCGACGACGGCTTGCCGTTTGCTTCCACCGACTTCCTCGGCGAAGTCCGAGATCTCTGGGCCAGCCCGTTCGGCACCTACTACGCCGTGCAGACCGACACGCTGGGGCTCTACGACTTCAACGGGAACTCCCTTCCTCTGCCCGAGCTCGAGGGCAGCCGCGCCGTGGCCTGGTCGCCGGACGAGCGGCTGATGGCCGTCGCCACGGATGCGAGCATCGACGTGTTCACGCCCGGGCAGGCGGATGAGGTGGAGCGGCTCGCGCTCGTCGCCAACGATCTGACCTGGCAGGGCGACACGCAGCTCGAAGCGATCTCCGGCTCGGAGGCGACTCGTGGCTACCTCGAGTCCGCGAAGGCGACCGGACGCCTCTTCGTGACGCTGCCCGGCTGCACGCTCGGCGCACTCGAGCTGCCGAGCCTCTCCTGGTCGCAAAAGACGCTGCCCCTGGCAAGCCCCTGCCGATTCAACCTCGACCGGAACGAGCAGCCTCTGACCGAGAACCAGAAGCCGGAGCCAGGCGGAGACCGAGTGGCCTCGTGCCGCGGCGACACGGTCCTGGTCGCTGATCCGGACGGCACGTCTCTGGAGATCCCTGAAGCGTGCTCTCCCGCCTGGATGCCGGACGGAACGCTGACCATGATCCGCGACGGCGAGCTCTTCCGGCTGGACGGCCAGGCACCGCGACTCCTCATCTCCCGCGAAGAGCTCCGCGAGCGCCTGGGCCGGCCCTCTGCGCTCGAGGAGGTCGCATGGGCGAGCGACCGGCAGCTGTGGGCCGTCGTGCGCTCAGGCGAGACCGCGACGATCGCGCTGCTGACCGAGGGCCAGCTGGCGATGTCGCCGTCGTTCACCGCGCGCGCCATCGAAGGCCTCCGCGTCAGCGCGTCGGGCATGGTCGCCGCGCGGACTGACGGCGGTGTGGTCTTCTTCGACGCCGGCGGACGGCGCGCACTGACCTTCCACGACGGACTGGCGGTCGCATGGGCGCCGGATCAGCAAGTCGCGGCAGTCGCGACGCTGGCGGGGATTCTGTTCGTCGCCCCGATCTCGGGCGAGGTCGTCTCGCTGCCCCTCGCGGTCACTGACCTGGAGTGGATCGTCCCGTGACCTCGGCCAGCCGGCCTTCCAGGAAGTCGCGCTGGGCGGGCTGGCGGACGAGCTCGAGCGCCCTCCCGTAGGAGGCCGCGGCCTCCTCGTCGCGGCCGAGGCGGCGCAGCAGGTCCGCCCGCGCGGAGTGCAGGAAGTGGTAGCCGTCGAGCTCCTCGTCGAGCGGCGCCATCAGCTCGAGCCCGAACTC
>DAITAN010000419.1:0-2341 GCA_036824235.1 Gaiellaceae bacterium
AACGCTCCGCCCACGCCGGCCAGGTGGATGCGCACGCGGTTCGGCGTCAGGCCCAGGCACGGCGCGACCTGGTCGCGGTCGACGTGGAGCCACTGGGTGGCTACGTAGATGTCGACGCCGCCCTCGCCGTCGGGCACCGCCAGCCCTGACTCGGGGCCGAGGAAAGCTTGGTCCTGGATGCCGAGCTCGTAGGTGCCCTCGACCGAGACTTCACCCTGGGCGTCGGGGTCACCGTGGCGGATGACGATCGAGCGGACGACGTTGGGCCGTGGGTCGTCGCGGTAGCCGTGCCCGTGCGTCCAGGCCTCGGGGTGGATCGCCTCGTGGTCGGGCGCGGTCTCGGGATCCGTGATCGGCTCGAGCTCTTCGTACTCGACGTGCACCGCCTCGGCCGCGCGGCGCGCCTGTTCGGGGTGCTCGGCCGCGACGATCGCGACCGGCTCGCCGAAGTAGCGAACGCGGTCGAAGGCCAGCACGGGCTGGTCGCGAAACTCGAGGCCGTAACGCTTCTCGCCCGGGACGTCTTCGTGTGTGAGGACAGCGTGGACGCCGGGCATCGAGACCGCCTTGCTCGTATCTATGGCCCGGATGAAAGCGTGCGCGTGCGGGCTACGGACCGTGTGGCCCCAGAGCATGTCGGCGGCGAAGAGATCGCTCGCGTAGGCGAACTCGCCGGCGACCTTCGGGATCGCGTCGATGCGGCGGACGCTCTCGCCGACGCGCCCGATTTCGAGCTTGCGCGCGGGAGCCTGGGCCGTTTCGGGCGTGGGCGTGCTCATCCGTTGCGCCCTCGTGCGAGCTTCGGGGCGGTTTGCGCGCCATGGGTGCGAAGTTCGCCGTTAGCGTCCATAGCGGGTGGTGGCCCGGGATGGCCCCTCATTAGTAGGAGGCTCCGCCTTCGCCTGCCTCGGCCGCGGGCTCGGCCTCGATCTCGGCCTCAGTGGTGGCCGCGGCCGCGCGCACGGCGTCGAAGATCTTGGCGTACCCCGTGCAACGGCAGAGATTGCCTGACAACGCCTCGCGGATCTCGTCGTCGGTCGGCTCCGGGCGCTGCTCGAGGAGGGCGACTGTCGCCACGATCAAACCGGGCGTGCAGAAGCCGCATTGCACGGCGCCCGTCTCGGCGAACGCCTCCTGGACGCGGTGGAGCTGCCCCTCCTCCCCCAGGCCCTCGACCGTGACGACCTCGTGGCCGTCGGCCTGCGCGGCCAACACCAGGCAGGCGCACACGAGCTTCCCGTCCAGCAAGACCGAGCACGAGCCGCACTCGCCCTGCTCGCAGGCGTTCTTCGAGCCTGGGAGGCCGAGCTGCTCGCGCAGCGTGTACAAGAGGCTCTCGCCGGCCCAGACGTCGGCGTCGCGCTTCGCACCGTTGATCGTGAGCTCGATCCTCACGTGAGCACTCGCTCCAACGCGCGGCCCGTGAGCACCTTGAGCGCGTGCCGGCGGTATGCGGCCGTGCCGCGCACGTCGTCGATCGGGCTCGACGCGGCCGCCACCTGCTCGGGGAAGCTCTCGGACTCCGAGAGCGGTGCGGTGACCAGGCCGACCACGGGTCCCGCAGAGCCGAAAGCAGCGCGGATCACGTCCCGCTCGCGGTCGGCGGAGAGTGCAAGCGAGCACACGGCAATCACCATCGCGTTGCGCGGGCCGACCTTCATGAACGTCTGCCTGGCCTTGGACGGCGTGACGCGCACCGCGACGATCAGCTCGTCGTCGGCGAGCGCGCTCTTCTTCGGGCCGATGAGAAACTCAGACACCGGCAGCGTCCGCGTCCCCTTCGCCGTCGCGAGCTCGACCTCGGCGCTCTCGACGAGCAGAGGCGGGAGCGCGTCGCCGGCGGGCGAGGCTGTGCCGAGGTTGCCGCCGATCGTGCCGCGCGCGCGGATCTGCGGCGAGCCGACCGTCCGCGAGGCTTCGGCCAAGGCCGGGAGCATGCCAGCGAGCTCGGCCTCCATCGCCTCCGCATAGGTCAGGCCCGAACCAAGCCGGAGGGACCCGTTCTCCCGTGTCCAACCGCGCAGCTCCGCCACCTCGTTGAGGTTAAGGATCGTCTCCGGGCGCGCCCGGTCGAAGTTGAGCTCGACCATGATGTCCGTCCCGCCCTGGATGGGCACGGCGTCGGGACGCTCGGCCTTGAGGGCCAGCGCCTCCTCCAGCGAATGCGGCGTCAGAACCTCCACGCGTGCAGCGTAATCCACGCGCCAGACCTCTCGAAACGCCGCGAGGATGCCCGAATGGGGCTAGGGCCGGCCGGCGGCGTCGGCCGGCTCGAGCTCCGGAATCACCACGCGGTGCGCGCTCGCCGCGCCCGAGGCCGGCTCGACCTCGACGAGGTCGA
>DAITAN010000056.1:0-10334 GCA_036824235.1 Gaiellaceae bacterium
CTCCGCTCTGGTCACTGACCGTGATCGCGTTGAACATCATCGTGTTGTACGCGCTGACCGCGCGCTGGAGCGAGAGCGCGGCCGAGCTGACCGCAACCCGCTAACGGGCTGTCCTGGTCAAGGCCGTCGCGCGAGACCGTGCGCGACGGCCTTGTTCCAGCGTGGCTCTGTCTCGGCCCGCGCCTACGCGAGCGCCTTCTGCTTGATGGCGTCGAACTCGCTCTGCGAGATCGCGCCGCTTTCGAGCAGCTGCTTCGCCTTCTCGATCTCAGAAGCGGCACCGCCGGAGCCGGCCGCCGATTGGACGTACTGATCGAACTGCTCTCGCTGCGCCTGAGCCCGGCTGACAGTGCGCTCGGTCATCCCCTCGTTGTTCGCGATCAGGTAGATGAAGACCCCGAGGAAGGGCAGCACGATCACAAAGATCAGCCATCCGGCTTTGGCGAAGCCGGAGATGTCGTGCCGACGAAAGACGTCGGCGAACACCCTGATCAGGATCGTGAACCAGACGATCCAGACGAAGAAGATCATCATCGTCCAGAACACGTCGAGGAACGGGTAGTCGGCCGCAAATAGCAAGAGCGCTTCTCCTCCTTGCGTGACTTGATCGTGGAGGTCGGCTCGACCTCAGGGGACGCCCAGCGTACAGAGACCGTCACCGACACTCAAGGACGGCTGGCGCCGTTCGCGCTGCAAGACCGCGGCCTCTTCTGAGTTGGCAACGCCTCCGAAGCTTTCTATGGTCTTCAACGCAATGGCGGCGACAAGCAGCGCACGTGGCGCTCGATGGGATCTCGAGACGTGAGGGCGAGCTCGGCTATCGCGGTTGCTAACGATGGGATACGGGGACACGCAGAGCGCCTCCTCACCGGCCCAGTGTCGCGGCGAGAGCTCGCAATCGAGTTCTCCGAGAGTCGTGCTTCGTCCGTGGAGACCCTCGTCGAGGGCAGTAGCTTCTACCCACGGATGCTCGAGGACATCGCCGGCGCCTTGTCGTCCGTTCACATCAACCAGTTCGGCTTCCGGCCGGGCATCGTCGGAGACGTATTCGCCGACGCGCTGATCGGGAAGGCCGCCGAGGGCGTCCCTGTCAGGCTCGTCGTCGATTGGCAAGGCTCCGACCCCGAGCGGGGGACCCAAGCGTTCTACGACCGGCTCACGGCCGGCGGCGTGCAGGTCTGCGTCGTGCGCGCGACCAAGCCCCGGGTTCCCGTCGGTCTACTGGGCGGTGGCGGCGCAACACACTGGAACCTAGGCGGCCTCGGGCATATCGACCACCGCAAGTTCGTAGTCGTCGACGCCCGCATAGGTTGGGTCGGCGGCGCCGGAATCGAGGACCACTTCCAGGACGGTCGCTTCCACGACCTGTTCGTCCGTGTCGCCGGCCCTGTGGTCGCACAACTCCAGCTCGTCTTCCTGGCCAGCTTCCGCTGGCTCGGCGGCGGGATTCGCGTCGCTGAGATCGACGCCCTGTTCCCTGAGTTGGATGAGGGCCGAGACCCTGTTCCTGCGGTCGTCCTGCACAACGCCCCAGGTCGGTTCCGGCCGATCACCGACGCGATCGCGCGCCTGCTCGAGACCGCCGCCGAGACGCTGGATGTCGTCAATCCGTACGTCACCGATCGCGGAATGATCGGACGGATCGAGGATGCCGCACGGCGCGGCGTTCGGGTTCGGCTCTTCGTCCCAGCGAACGCGAACAACTGGGCCTGCGCAGCTGCGCAGCAGTTCCACCACGCGGCGCTCCTGGAGGCCGGGGTTCGCATCCTCGACTACCCGACGATGCTCCACGCCAAGGCGTTCGTGCGCGACGGTGAGGAGCTGCTCGCGGGGACGTGCAACCTCGAGGCGTGGAGCCTGAAGCGTTTCTTCGAGATCGACCTCCAGGTTCGGTCGAAGGCTGTCGCGGCGCAGTTCGACGAGCGGTTCAGCGCGCCGGCCGAGGCGGTCTCGTCGCCCGGCCGCAAGCTGACGGGGACGCAGGAACGGGCCAAGGCCTTGGTGTTCGCGGCCCTCTCGCCGTTGCTCTGAGCACATGAGCGCTGATTAGACGGCCAAGCGTTAGCGTTCAGAGCATGCTTGGCTGTGTGCGACGCGCAAGTCTCGGCGTGGTGGCCGTGGCCGTTGTGTATGTCCTCTTCCTGCGAAGACCGATCCTCACGTGGGGGGCGACGGACGAGGAAGCGACCACCCGGCTTCCCGGCGACGAGCTGCTCGAGGACGCAGACGGGATCGCGACCCGCGCGATCGAGATTGACGCGGCTCCGGCCGCCGTCTGGCCCTGGATCGCGCAGATCGGCCCGTCGCCGCGCGGCGGAGCGTACACCTACGACTGGATCGAGAACTTGCTGGGGCTTGACATGCACAGCGCCGACCGCGTCCTGCCTGACTTCCAGCACCCTGAGGTCGGAGACACGATCGGCCTTGGCCCGAATCGCATGCGGGTCGAGCGGGTGGAGCCCGAGCACGTTCTCGCCTGGCGGTCTGAGGATGGAAACTGGGTCTGGACGTTCGTCCTGGACGATCGCGACGGCTCGACGCGGCTGATCAGTCGCAACCGCTTCCGGCTCCCGACCCTGGCCGCTCGGCTCGGGATGATCCCGATGGAGCCGGCCTCGCTCGTGATGGAGCAGAAGATGCTGCGTGGGATCAAGCAGCGGGCAGAGCGCTAGCGCGCCGCTGCGCCCACAAGCCGTGAGCCGGCGGAGGCTCCTCCGCCGGCTCCTGCCGGAGCTCAGACAGCGGTCTCAGCTGGTGCCTTCACGCCCTTGACGACGAGTACCGGCCGCGACGCACGCCGGACAACGCCGTGGGAGACGCTGCCCAGAAGTGCCGACGTGACAGCGTTGCGGCCACGGTTGCCGAGGACGATCATGTCCGCGCTCTTCGTGTCCGCCAGAGCGACGATTATCTCGACCGTCTCGCCGGAGATCCGCTCCAGAGCGTAGGAGACGCCGGCCGCGTCCGCGGCCTCAGCGGCCTCCTTCAGAGCGGTCTCGGACTCGTCGATCTCCTCGCTGTGGGCGAGGGCGTGCGTGCCGCCGCGGCCGCCCCGGATCTCGTCCGTAGGGGTCACGTGAACGAACGTCACGTCGGCTCCCTGCTCCTCTGCGAGCTCGAGCCCGACGTCCACCGCGTCCTGAGCGGACGACGAACCGTCGGTTGCGATCAGGATCTGCTTCATGGTCACTCCTTTGGCTTGGCTACCACCCACGGTAGGAGCCACCGGGTCGCAGGCCATCGGGGAATTCACCTTCTCAGCAGTACGGGAATCTGCTGATAATCAGCGCGTGCGCTCTCGTGAGCGAGAGTCCTCTTACCAGGGTCTGGTAGAGGCCGGTATTGCGATCAGCTCCGAGCTCACGCTCGATGGGCTCCTTCGACTTCTGGCCGAGACCGCAGCTGAGCTGACCGGGGCCCGCTACGCGGCGCTCGGCGTCATCGACGTCACGGGGCATGAGTTGGAGCGATTTATCACGCACGGGATCGACCCCGAGACCCACGCGGCGATCGGGGATCTGCCGCGCGGTCGCGGAATCCTCGGCGTCCTCATCCGGGACGCACGGCCGCTGCGATTGCATGACATCGCCGAGGACGAGCGGTCGGTTGGGTTCCCGCCCAACCACCCGCCCATGAAGAGCTTCCTCGGAGTTCCGATCGTCCTGCGCGGCGTGTCGTACGGAAACCTCTATCTGACCGAGAAAGAGGGCGGCGCCGATTTCACCCACGAGGACGAAGAGCTGGTCACGCTGCTCGCGTCGCAGGCTGCCGTCGCTATCGAGAACGCACGCCTCTACGAGTCCAGCCGTGCCTGGGCCCAGCAGCTCGAGTCGCTCGAGGAGATCACCGCCGCGATGCTCAGCGACATCGATCCCGCCCGTCTTCTGCATTTGATCGTCGAGCGGATGAGCGAGCTCATCGACGCCCACTTTGTCGCGATCCTGACGCAGGCCGGGGAGGGTTGGCTCGAGATTGCGGCTGCGCACGGTGGAGGCGAAGCGGAGTTCGTCGGGCATAGGCTTCCAATCGAGCGTTCGAAGAGCGGTCGCGTGTTCCGGGATGGGACGCCTGCGCGAGTCGACTCAGTTCTCGACGACCCCGATGCTGACCCGGATCTGATGCGGCGCGTCGGTGCGAGGGCGGGTTTATGGGCACCCTTGCTGATCCGAGGAAAGGCGATCGGTGTCGTCATGGCCCTGGATCGGCGCCAGTTCGACCCACGCTTCAGCGATGCCGACTTGCGGCTCGCCCAGAGATTCGCTTCTCGGGCCGCTGTTGCCGTCGATCTTTCACAGCGTGTGGCGCGCGCGACCGTTCAGAGGATCCTCGAGGGCCAGGAGCAAGAGCGTCGCCGGCTTTCTCGTGAGCTGCACGACGAGACGGGGCAGGCGCTGACGTCGATCCTCCTGGGACTGAAGTCGATCGAGGAAACCCAGGGAACGGACAGGTTCGCCGAGGCGCTGAGCCAGCTTCGCGAGCTTGTGATCCTCACGCTCCAGGACGTCAGGCGCCTCGCCGTCGAGTTGCGTCCGAAGGCGCTTGACGACTTCGGGCTCGCTCCTGCGCTCGAGCGCCTCATGACGACCTTCGCCGAGCAGACCGGGATCGAGACGCAGCTCGAGTCGCGGCTTCCTCAAGGTCGCCTCCCGAATGAGATCGAGACCGTCCTCTACCGGGTCGTACAGGAGGCTCTGACCAACATCGTCAAGCACGCACAAGCTCAGCACGTGAGCCTCGTGCTTCAGAGCAGGCCGGGTAAGGTCACCGCTGTGATCGAGGACGATGGTCGCGGCTTCTCAGCGGATCAGGAGAGCGCCGACGGCCTGGGGCTCATCGGCATGCGCGAGCGCGTCGCGCTCGTGAGCGGCCGTCTCGAGGTCGAGTCCTCATCCGCCGGGACGACGATCGTGGTCGAGGTACCGGTCTGACAGCCATTCGGATCGTGATCGTGGACGACCACGCCGTGGTCCGGTCAGGGCTGCGCCTGCTCCTCGACTCCGAGGATGGCATCGAGACCGTGGCTGAAGCCGGCAATGCGCGTGACGCGATCTTCGAGGTCCGCAAGCACAAGCCCGACGTCGTGTTGATGGACGTCGTCCTTCCGGATCGAAGCGGGATCGAGGCGACACCCGACGTCCTGAAGGAGGCGCCTGGCGCCAAGGTGCTGGTGCTGTCGATGGAGGACGACCCGAGCTACGTGCGCGAGGCGTTTGCCGCCGGCGCCTCCGGTTACGTCCTCAAGGAAGCGGCGGACACGGAGCTCGTTGCAGCACTGAGGCAGGTTGCTGCCGGTGAGCGGTACGTCCATCCGGCGCTCGGCGCTCGGATGGCCGTCGCCGAGGCAGAGGCTTCCGCCCGTGCGGAGGAGGATCCGCTCTCAGACCGCGAACGCGAGGTACTGAGGCTACTGGCGCTCGGCCATACGAATCAGGAGATCGCGACGACGCTCTTTATCTCGGTGCGAACGGCCGAAACGCATCGGGCGCACATCATGCAGAAGCTCCAGCTCGGCACCAGGGCCGAGCTCGTCCGCTACGCGCTTGCCCAGGGATTGCTAGAGGACTGAAGTCGGCCCGCGCGGGCCGTACGCCAAACCTGCATGCTCGGCCAAATACGGGCTGAGGAAACGCGAAGCGATCTTCGCCGCGGGCCACCAGAGAGCTTCGGGGTCCGCGGTCGAGGCGCCGCCGTGGCCGCCGCTCAGCCCGGCGCGGAGGAAGCGAGGAGAGTCGCTGAGAAGAAGCCCGCGAAGGACGGGATCGAAGGTCTCGGCGACGACGTCGGCGCCGGCAGCGGCGGCGATCTCGGTGGCGGCAACGTCAGCCTGCTGCGCTGCGAGACCTCCCTGCTTCACTGGGAACGTGGTGATGTCTCCGACCGCGAAGATGTCTTCGAGCCCATGGACGCGGCCCGTCGGGTCGACCGGGATGAAGGAGTCCTCGTCCTGGGGGACGCCGGCGAAAGGAATGCCCTTGAGTCGTGGGAGTGAGACGACTGCGTCGACCAGTAGAGGCGGGCCCGGGACGATTCGCAATTCTCCCTCGGCGTACGAGTCCGGATAGGTCATTGGGAGGTGCCGGATCCCGTGGTCCTCGAGCTGGCCGGCAACGGTCTCGCTGGCCTTCCGACCGAGAATGTGGAGGGGGCTTTCCTCGGGGGTCGCGATGGTGATCTCGAGGTCGGTGTCCCGGGCATGCCCGGCGGTCAGCAGAGCGAGCTCGTAGAGCGGGAGCGGCCAGGTCACTCCTCCCGGAACCGCGAAGGCCAAGCGCTGGACGAGCCCGCGGTCGATGTCGCTCAGCAGCCCTCGGATCAGCGAGACGTCGGCATCGCCACGGAAGGTCAGCGCGCCCGGAACCGCCTCGCGAGGTCGTGCACCGGTCGCGATGAGCAGGAAGTCGTACTCGAAGGTCACGTTTCGACTCGTGCGAACCTCGTGCGCGTCCGCATCGACCGAGGTGAGGGTGCCGAGACGATGCGTGGCGCCGCATCCACGTGCCAAGGTCGCAAGGTCGAAGCGGAGCACCTCGCCCAGCCCGAAGGCCTCGCCGACCGCGAGCGGGCGGTAGAAGAAGTCGCGATCCGGCGAGAGCAGCTCGACGTCGACGAGGTCGCCGGCCATCTGTCTGAGTGCGACCATCGCTTCGAGCGCCGCGACCCCGCCGCCGGCGATCAACACGAGTTTCCTTCCTCCTCTAGGCACCTGTTCAGAGTCGCCTTCTTCGGGCGATGACGCATCAGTAAGTCTGCTGACGCATTTGCGGAAAAACCGCAGGGCCAATCGGACGGTGCACCGATGCCGCCGGCGAGGACTGCGTCGACACTTGGAGGACATGTTCCAAGAGAGCTACGCAGTCCTTTGGCAAGACGGTGACGGGCCGGTCAGCGCGGGCAAGCTCGTGCTCGGCCCGACGAGCCTGCACCTGGAGACGGGTACTGGCCCGGGCCACGCGTTCTCGAAGGTAGTCCGCTACGTGGAGCTCACGGGCGTCGCGAACGCCGCACCGGCCGAACGCATCCGTTCGCGACCGACTGTCGTCGTTGACCGGAGCAGGAGGGATCGACTGTCCATTGCAGCGGTCGACGGAATGGGCTCCGTGCGCGAGATCGTCGAGCGTCTCACAAGTCGACTCTCTCCAAGGACGTCGTCATGAGTCGGTTGGTTGTGGTCGTCCCGTTCGTCGAGGGCGCCAGGAGCCGGGTCGAGGAGCTGCTCAAGCAAGGGCCGCCTTTCGAGATCGAGAAGACACATCTCACGCGACACGACGTCTTTCTCACCGACGGCGAGGTCATCTTCGACTTCGAAACGCCGGCCAGCGAGCCGCCGATCGCACTGCAGGCCGAGGATCCGGCTCTGCACGAAGCAGCTCGCGCCTGGCACGAGGTCATGGCCGGCAGCCCGCGGAAGGCCCTCCGGGTCTTCGCCTGGCGACGTTAGACGCGCTGCTCGGCCTGCTGGCGGCGCGCAATGGCGAGGCCCGCACTCCAGCCCGGGGCTCGTCCACCGAGCGGCGTATGTATCGACTCGACATCGAGCCCGCCGCGAAGGATCAGCCACGAGATGAGTGAGTTGGAGTTCCACATCTCGCCGGTGTCCAACTCGTCGCGGCCCCAGACGGGTGTGGGCACCTCCGGAACCAGTTCGAGCAGATGTCGAGCGCAATCCAGATCGTTGCTGAGACGGCGAGGGCTGTCGACCGCCTCGGCGATGTCAGGAATGGTGCCGCCCTGCCAGCGGCGCACCTCGTACCGGAAGAGTCGCAAGCGGCCGGCCGGCCGAGCCCCGACGGCCCCTTCCGCGACGACACCGCGCTCCGCCCGATCGCCGGACCACGCTGGTGCCATCTCGATCACGAAACGTGCTTCCGGCACGCGCACTTCCAGTGCCGAGTGGAAGAGGTCGCGTCGATCTCGCCGCTCGAGCACTGCAGCAAACATCTCGAAGATCAGCCCATTCAGGCGGACCGAGTGGCCTCCCGCGCCGAGCGGCAGCCAGTACAGGTCGATGCCGGTAGCCACGACTCAGCCGCCACATTTGCGAGCGCTTGCTTCGACTCTGGCGTGGGCTTGCATTCCCCAACGCTAGCCGCGTGTCGAGTCATTGGGTGAGGTGGGCCCGAGCTTAGCGCTGCGGAAAACCCGCAACCCAGTCTGTGGGAAGTCCAAGTACAGCTGCGGCTCTCCCGGACGCCACGCGTGCGCCCGCCTCCTACCGTCGGATCAGACACTCGAACTCGAGGAGAGAGACGATGGCAACCTATTCCGCGCAGAGCGACCACCACCGACGCCGCGAGACAGACTCCGGCGCGTTCTTCAAGGTTGCCGCCGTTCTCCTGGGTTTCCTGGTGGGCGTCCTGGGCATCTTCGCCCTCTTGATGTGGGCCGACGGGCGCGAGAACGACAGCGCGACCGACTTCGCTCTCACCGCGCTTAACGGCAAAGCCCCACAGTCAACAGCCGCCGGCAACGCGGCAGCCGACCACAACACCGCGCTGCCGCTCGACAGCTTCGCCGGCGTCGTTCCCGAGAACGCGGCCGAGCTCGCCGAGGCTCACGCCGCGACCGACGCCGCTCTTCCCCCGGTTCCCGCCGGCGACCTGGTCAAGGTGAAGATGACCCTCAAGGACATGGTCGTCGAGGTGGCGCCGGGCGTGAAGTACAACACCTGGGCCTTCGACGGCCATGGTGCTCCCGGCCCGATCGTGCACGTCCGCGAGGGGCAGACCGTCGAGATGACGCTCGTGAACGGGGGCGCGATCCCGCACTCGATCGACTTCCACGCGGCACGTATCGCGCCAAACGTCGCCTTCAAGGACGTCGCGCCGGGCGAGTCCTTCACGTTCCGCTTCAAGGCCGGCGACCCTGGCGTCTACATGTACCACTGCGGCACCAAGCCGGTGCTCGCCCACATCGCCAACGGCATGTACGGCGCGATCGTGGTCGACCCCGTGAAGCCGCTGCCCAAGGCCGACAGGGAGTACGTCCTCGTCGCCAGCGAGTGGTACCTGGACGGCGACGGCATCTCGAAGCCGGCGAGCCTGAGCATGGACAAGGCGCGCGCGATGGCGCCCGACTGGACGTCGTTCAACGGCTACGCGAACCAGTACGTCACCCATCCGCTAACAGCCAAGCCGGGCGAGACGACGCGCTTCTACGTCGTCGCCGCCGGGCCGACGCTCGACACCGACTTCCACGTCGTCGGCGCCATCTTCGACCGGGCCTGGGTCAACGCCGACGTCACCAACCCGCCGCAGAACGGCGTTCAGACCGTCTCAGTAACCGCGGGTGGCGCCGGCATCTTCGACGTGAAGATCGACGAGCCCGGCCTCTACCCGTTCGTAAGCCACGCGTTTGCGCACGTCGACCTCGGCCAAGTGGGCCTGCTCAAGGTCGGCAAGGTCGACGGCTTGGCCTCGCACTAAACAGTCAAACGATGGACCCCTCGAGAGCTGCCACAGGGCGGCTCTCGCGCCATCCCGGCTCGCGAAGGCCGTGCGGGAAACCCGAAACCGATGCACGGTCGGCCCGCATTCCAGGTCGGCGCCGCCCCGGATGGCGCGAGAGGCGTCTCAGGCGAAGCTCTCCTCATGCCAACTATGAAGGAGAGCAAGATGTCCAAGCGCAAGATGTTCGAGTACGGAGGTCTTCTCGCGGGGATCGTGCTGATCGCGTTCGGCGTCGGCGCCCTCCTTATGAGCTACGACGCACGGAACACGGTGCAGGACGAGCTCCAGCGCGAGCAGATCGTCGGCTCGGAGGACATGAGCCCGTCGGCGATTCAGGCGGGCATCGACGAGGCCGGCCTCACGGGCGTGAGCGCGCCCTCCTGTGACGTGGCCGACGAGCCCATCAACACAGGCGATGAGGCCCGCTGCTTCTCGCAGTACATGCGCATCCACGCGCTTGAGTCCTCGGGTGGCCTGACCTACGCGCAGATGGGCAGGTTCCTCGCGGCCGACGATCCCGAGAACCCGGCCGGTACGAACGACGAAGAGGCCGCCCTGGCCGACGAAGAAGGCAACCCGGTCCCGAACGCGGCGCGCAACACCTGGGTGACGGAGACGTCGCTCTCGACTGCGCTCAACCTCTCGTACATGGCCGAACGGCTCGCACTCTTCGGCATCGTCGTCGGCATCGCGTTGGTCCTCACCGGCATCGGCTTCCTGGTGCTCGCTCTCGGTGGCGCTCTTCGCCACTCGAGGGCCGAGGCCCCGGCAGCCAAGAAGGCGGCGCTCGCCTAGGCGCCGTCCCCTGGCCGACAACGCCGAGCCGCCGCTCCCCCCGGCGGCTCGGCGTTTCCGTCGCCGATCATGCCGATCACCACCGCGATGATG
>DAITAN010000420.1:0-2309 GCA_036824235.1 Gaiellaceae bacterium
GTGTAGAGTGCGGTGATGCCCCGCACGCCCGGCTCGTGGCCGAGCGAGGCCATCATCTCCGCGAGCGGGCCGCGCAGCGCCCTACCGCCCACGAGCGGCGAAACGGCAACGACACGCTTCCCCGCGAGGGCCTCGCGGATCCCCGGAACGGCGAGGATCGGCTGGATGGAGACGAACGGGTTCGAGGGCGCGAGGAAGACGGTGCCGGCCGCGGCGATCGCCTCCAGGACACCCGGGGCCGGTGCCGCGCTCTCGGCACCTTCGTAGCGCAGGCCGAGCACGTCGTCGGCATGGCGACGCCCGACGAACCAGGTCTGGAAGTCGAACTCGCCCTCGGGCGTTGTCAGGTACGTGCGCACGGGGTCATCGGACGCGGGGAGCAGCGTCGCCGTAACGCCGAGGCGCTCGCATAGGCGCCGCGTCACCTCGGAGAGCGGGACGCCCTCGCGCAGGAGCCGCGTGCGGACGAGATGGAGCCCGATGTCGCGGTCGCCGAGCGTGAACCAGTCCTCCCCGCCGAGCCGCCCCGCGAGCTGGAGCGCGTTCGTCGTCTCATCCTTCACGCCCCACCCGCGCTCCTCGTCGAGAAGCCCCGCCAGCGTGTAGAGCACGGTGTCGAGGTCGGGCGAGACGTGCAGGCCGAGGATCTCCACGTCGTCGCCGACGTTGACGATCGCCGTCACGCGCTCGGGCCCGACCGCCCGGGTGAGGGCGTCGACGAACCGCGAGCCACCGAGCCCACCGCAGAGGACGGCGTACGTCTTCTCGCCGCTCACGCGTAGGAACGGTACGAGGCCGACGATATGCTCACGGGCGTGCTCGCCATCGTGCCGGTCAAGGAGCTCGGCGGCGCGAAGACGAGGCTCGCGCCGATCCTGTCGGACGAGGCGCGGGCACGGCTCGTCCTCGAGATGCTCGACCGCGTGCTGGCCGCGTGCGGGGAGGCGGACGCCATCGCGCGAACGCTACTCGTCACGCCCGATCCGGGGCTGGCACGTGAGGGAGTCGACGTGCTCGTGGACGCCGGGCGCGGGCACGCCGAGGCGGTCGCGCTCGCGCTCGCCGACGAACGGGCCGCCGCGGGCGCACTGGTCGTCATGGCCGACTGCCCGCTTGTGACCGCGGAATCGCTCGACGCCCTCGCGGCAGCGGCTCGGCCCTTCGCCCTCGCCCCCGCGCGCGACGGCGGCGTCAACGCGGTCGCGCTCCGGGCAGTGAACGGGTTTCGGCCGCGGTTCGGCGTCCCGGTGGAGGCGATGGTGGAGGCCGGCCGCGCCGCCGGGCTCGACCCGGTGGTGGTGGACGACCCGGCGCTCGCGCTCGACGTCGACCGCCCCGGGGACTACGAGCTCCTCCTGGACGCCCGATGACCGTGGTCACCTACTCGCCCAAGGTCTTCATCCCGCTCACGAAGCTGTGCCGGGACGTCTGCCACTACTGCACCTTCGCGCACCCGCCGCGGCGGGGCGAGCGCGCCTACATGTCGGCCGACGAGGTGCTGGGCGTGGCCCGCGCCGGCGCCGAGGCCGGCTGCCACGAGGCGCTCTTCACGCTCGGCGACAAGCCAGAGCTCCGCTACCGCGCGGCGCGCGAGGAGCTCGCCGAGCTCGGCTGCGAGACGACGCTCGAGTATCTGGCGCGCATGTGCGAGCTCGTGCTCTCGGAGACCGGGCTCCTCCCCCACGTCAATCCCGGCGTGATGACGCGCGAAGACATCCTGCTGCTCCGCCCTGTCTCGGCGTCCATGGGGCTGATGCTGGAGACGACCTCGCTGCGACTCTCGGAGCGCGGCGGCCCCCACTTCGGCTCGCCCGACAAGCTTCCCGAGGCGCGCCTCGAGACGATCCGGCTGGCCGGCGAGCTCGCCGTCCCGTTCACGACCGGGATCCTGATCGGGATCGGCGAAACGCGGGAGGAGCGCGTCGACGCGCTCCGCGAGATCGCAGCGCTGCACGAGCGCTACGGGCACATCCAGGAGGTGATCGTCCAGAACTTCCGCGCGAAGCCGGGAACGAAGATGGCCGCGCATCCCGAGCCGTCGCTGGACGAGCTCCTCTGGACGGCGCGGACGGCGCGTGAGCTCCTCCCGCCCGACGTGCACCTCCAGGTGCCGCCGAACCTCTCCTACGACGATTTCCCGCGGCTGCTCGAGGCGGGGATCGACGACTGGGGCGGCGTCTCGCCGGTCACGATCGATCACGTCAATCCGGAGGCGCCCTGGCCCGAGATCGAGCGGCTGCGCGCCGGGACGGAGGCGCACGGGCACGAGCTGGCACCCCGCCTGCCGATCTATCCCGAGTTCGTCGCCG
>DAITAN010000421.1:0-2304 GCA_036824235.1 Gaiellaceae bacterium
GGTCACCGAGCGGCTGGCCGCGGCCGGCATCGTCGTCGCTCTGGGGCACACGCGGGCCAACGCCCTGACGACCGCCGCTGCGATCGAGGCGGGGGCTCGCTTCGCCACGCACCTCTGGAACGCCACGCGTCCGGTGAGGGCGCGCACGACGGGGTCGGTGCCCACGCTGCTCGTCGACGAGCGCGTCACCGTCGGGCTGATCGCGGACGGGCGTCACCTCCATCCGCTGGTCGAGGAGCTGACGGTCCGCGTTGCCGGCCCGGCCCGCATCGCGCTCACGAGCGACATCGTCCCGCTGCCGGCGCACCGCCCTGACGGCTCCCTCCTCGGCGGCGACCGCTCGGGCGCCGCGCTCGTCGCGCACATGGCCCGTTTCGGGCTCCAGGAGGCGGCCCTGATGGCGAGCTTCGTCCCCGCGCAGCTCCTGGGGCTGACCGATCGCGGACGGATCGCCCCCGGCTACCGGGCTGACCTGGCCGTGCTCGATGCGGAGCTGCAGCCGGTTCGTACGATCGCGGCAGGCGAAACGGTCTGACGGCTCCGCTATTGTCAGTTCGACACTTGGACGAGATACCGCCTAGTACCCACGCCTGGGGCGACCAGGCGTGAGCGACTCCCTTCGCATCCTGGTCATTCTCCTGCTCGTACTGGGGAATGCCATCTTTGTCGCGGCCGAGTACGCGCTCGTCACGGCGCGGCGCCCGCGCCTGGAGGAGATGGCCAAGCGTGGGAACCGCGGGGCCAGGACCGCGCTCACGATGCTCGACGACCCGGTGCGTTTCATCTCGACGGTGCAGGTCGGCATCACCGTCTTCAGCATTCTCCTCGGTGCGATCGGAGCGTCGTTCCTCACGCGCCTCTTCGACGACTGGATGCCGGAGGAGCTCGCGTTCGTCCTCGCGTTCCTCATTCTCACGTATCTGAGTGTCGTCCTCGGCGAGCTGGTGCCGAAGTCGATCGCGCTCCAGCGAGCTGAGAGGCTCGCGGTCTGGCTCGCGGTGCCGCTCGACTGGCTCGGGAGGGTGGCCAACCCGCTCGTCTGGCTCCTGCAGAGGTCCGCGAGCGCGATCGCGCGGCTCTTCGGGGTCCAGCCGGCGCCGGCCGGGATGACGATGCACACGGAGGAGGACATCCGGCTGATCGTCGCGCAGACCGAGGAGATCCCCGCCGCGGAGGAGGAGATGCTCTACAAGGTCTTCGACTTCGCGGACAAGGAAGCCCACGACGTGATGGTCCCGCGTCCCGAGGTCGTCGCCCTCTCGGTCGAGCTGCCCCCGCAGGAGGCGCTTGCGGCCGTGATCGACTCGCCCTACACGCGCTACCCCGTCTACCGGGACTCCCTGGATGACGTGCTCGGGATCCTGCACGTGCGCGACCTCTTCCACGCGCTCTACGACCGCGGGATGGAGAACGTCGTCATCGAGCACATCGTCCGCCCGGCCTACGTCGTGCCGGAGACGAAGGATCTCGCCTCGCTTCTCGCCGAGTTCCGGCGCCGGAACCAGCATCTGGCCCTCGTCGTCGACGAGTACGGGTCCGTCCAGGGAATCGTCACGCTCGAGGATCTGCTCGAGGAGATCGTCGGCGAGATCGAGGACGAGTACGACCTTCCGGACGAGTCGATCGAGCAGATCGGCGAGAACCGCATTCGCGTCCACGGCACCTACACGATCGACGACTTCAACGAGCGGTTCGGCACCGACCTGCCGCAGGAGGACTACCACACGCTCGCGGGGCTCGTCTTCGGGATGCTCGGGCGGGCTGCGGAGCCGGGCGACGAGGTCGAGGCCGACAGCCTGCTCTTCCGCGTCGTCGAGGTCGACGGCCCGCGCATCGAGCGACTCGAGGTCGAGTTTCAAGCGCCCTTGCCGGAGGAAGAGCCTTCCGCCGAGGCTGCAAGCGGCGGCAAGTAAGCTCCGCGCGTGCAGTTCGACCACATCGGCGTGCCGGCGCCGGCCAAGCGCGAGGGCATGCGCTACCTCGAGTCCAAGCGGCTGTGGCTCACGAGCCCGGCCGACCACGCCTATCGCGTGGAATGGCTCTGGTACGAGCCGGAGAGCCCGGAGGTCGAGCTCGTCCGCACCGTCCCGCACGTCGCCTACCTCGTCGAGAGCATGGAGGACGCGATGGCCGGTGAGCGCGTGATCGCCGAGCCGTTCGACGTCTTCGGCGAGGTCCGAGTCTCGTTCATCGAGGTGGACGGCGCGCCGGTGGAGTTCGTCCAGCCGTACTGATGGCGGTCTCCGAGCTGCTCTCCGAGCTCGTCCGCATCGACTCGATCAACCCCGACATGGTCGACGGGGC
>DAITAN010000422.1:0-2304 GCA_036824235.1 Gaiellaceae bacterium
GACCTCCTCGACGAGCTTCTTGCAGAAGGCCGGCAGGTCGTCCGGCTTGCGGCTCGTGAAGAGCCCGCGGTCGATCACGAGCTCCTCGTCGACCCACGTGCCGCCGGCGTTCTCGATGTCCGTCTTCAGGCTCGGCCACGACGTGACCTTCCGGCCCTTGACCATGCCCGTCTCCACGAGGGCCCATGGACCGTGGCAGATCGCGCCGACGGGCTTGCCCTGCTCGAAGAACGCCTTCACGAACCCCATGGCCGTTGCGTCCATACGCAGGACGTCGGGGTTGACGACGCCGCCCGGCAGGACGAGTCCGTCGTAGTCGGACGCGTCCGCGTTCTTGACGGCCTTGTCGACCGGGAACGTGTCGGCCTTGTCGCGATGGTTGAAGCCCTGGATCTCGCCGGTCTGGAGCGAAACCAGCTCGGGCTCGCCGCCTGCCTTCTCGACGGCCTTCCACGGCTCGGTCAACTCGACCTGCTCGACGCCGTCGGTTGCCAGGAATGCCACTTTCTTGCTGTTCAGCTCGGTACCCATCGAGCCTCCTTGGGATCGTTTTTTCGGCCTCCTTTCACCTACCCGCGAGTGTTGCCGGGAAACGTGTCTGGAGCGGTCTAGACTCCTTTGTTCATGCGCATGCAGCACTCGCGCGTCGGGGACTTGCGAATCGCGTACGCGACGGTCGGAGAAGGCTCGCCGCTCGTCCTCCTCCACGGTGGATGGGGGGACAACCGGCACTGGCGCTGGCAGCTCGACGACCTCGGTGCAGACTTCGCGGTCACGGCGTGGGACGCACCAGGCTGCGGGCAAAGCCCGGATCCGCCCGAGGCGTGGCGGATGCCGGAGTATGCGGATTGCCTCGCGGCCTGGCTCGACGCGGTCAGCATCGAGCGCCCACACGTCGTCGGGCTCTCGTGGGGAAGTGCGCTCGCCCTCGAGCTCTACCGCCGGCACCCTCAGATTCCGGCCTCGCTCGTCCTTGCGTCTGCCTACGCCGGCTGGGCCGGCTCGCTCCCTCACGAGGTCGTCGAGGAGCGGCTGGAGCGCGCACTGGCCGAGCTCGAGCGCCCTCCGGAGGAGTGGGCGGCGGCCTACATCCCGGGCCTCCTGACGGAGGCCGCGCCTCGCGAGGTCGCCGATGAGTTCGTCGCGATCATCAACGACGTTCATCCCGCCGGGTCGCGGACGATGCTGCGCGCGATGGCGGAGGCCGACCTGCGCGATGTCCTCCCGCGCATCGACGTACCCACGCTCTTGCTCTACGGCGAGCTCGACGTGCGCTCACCCCTGCACGTCGCCGAGGCGCTCCACGCGAGCATTCCGGGCTCGCAACTCGTCGTCCTGGCGGGCGTCGGGCATGCTGCCAACGCCGAGAAGCCCGAGGAGTTCAACGCCGCAGTCCGCACGTTCTTGGAGGCTGTCTAGGGAGCGAGGCGCTCGAGGCGCCAGGAGTCGCCCTCCCGCACGTAGCGAAAACGGTCGTGAAGACGGTTCGGGCGGTTCTGCCAGAACTCGAGCCGCGTGGGCGTGAGGAGGTAGCCGCCCCACCAAGGCGGCAGGGGCGGGTCGTCGCCGTATTCCGCCTCGGCCTCGGCGAACGCCTGATCGAGCGTCTCGCGGCCCGGGATGACCGTGGTCTGGCGCGAGGCCCAGGCGCCGAGCCGGCTCCCGAGGGGCCGCGTGCGGAAGTACTCCTCGGCCTCGTCTCTCGGGAGCGGGCCCACGGGCCCGGCGACCGTCACCTGGCGCCGCGGCTCCTGCGGCCAGTGAAAGACGAGCGCGCCGTTGGGGTTCTCGGCCAGTTCGCGTCCTTTCCGACTCTCCGTGTTCGTGAAGAACCGGAAGCCGTCCTCCGCGGCCGACTTGAGCAGGACGGTGCGTGCCGACGGGCGGCCCGCGGCGTCAGCGGTCGCCAGCGTCATGGCCTCGGGCATCTCGACGCCTGCGGCGACCGCCTCGTCGAGCCAGCGGTGGAACTGAGCGATCGGATCCGGGTGAAAATCGGCTGCGTCCATCACTCCTCCAGCTCGACGAGGAGCGCGCCGCCCGCGACACGGTCCCCTTCTGCAACATGCACCCGGCGAACGATTCCTTCGTACGGCGAGACCAGCGGCGTCTCCATCTTCATCGCCTCGAGGACGACCAGCGGCTGCCGAGGCTCGACGCGGTCGCCCTCGGCGGCAAGAACGCTGATCACGACGCCGGGCATGGGCGCGGTGATCGCGCTCTGCTCTCCCCCGGAGTCGGCGGCGTGCGCCGACTGCTCCACCGTCGGCGGCGGGCGGAAGGCGGGCGGCGGCGCAGCGCGGT
>DAITAN010000423.1:0-2303 GCA_036824235.1 Gaiellaceae bacterium
TTCCTCCTCCGGGACAAAGAAGGGGGTCCGTGGGGGAAACATGGTTTCCCCCACGGGAGCGAGCCGAAGGCGAGGGACGCTCATGACGCCGCCCGCACGGCCGGATCGTTGAGGTGGCAGGCCGCGGAGTGGCCGGGAGCGGGCTGGAGCATGCGCGGCTTCACGGTCGGGCAGGGCTCGAAGGCGCGGTCGCAGCGCGGTTGGAAGGGACACCCGACGAGCTCCCGGTCGAGCCTGGGAGGCGTGCCCGGGATGGAGACGACCGCGTCCGTGCCGTACAGATCGGGCGTCGCCGAGAAGAGGAGCCGCGTGTAGGGATGGCGCGGATCGTGATAGAGGGTGTCCGTCGGTCCTTCCTCCACGATCTCGCCCGCGTACATGACCGCGGCGCGCTCGCAGACCTGAGCCACGACCGGGAGGTCGTGGGTGACGAGGACCAGCGCGAGCCCGAAGTCGTCGGCGAGCCCGACCAGCAGCTGGAGGATCTGCGCCTGCACCATCACGTCGAGGGCCGTCGTCGGCTCGTCGGCGAGCAGGATCCGCGGCTTGCACGCCAGCGACATCGCGATCGCGGCCCGCTGCCGCATGCCTCCCGAGAACTCGTGCGGGTAGCTGCCCGCACGAGCGGCGGGAATGCCGACGCGCTCGAGGAGCTCACCGACCTGCCGACGCGCCTGACGGCCCTCGGCGATCCCGTGAAGCTTCATCGGCTCCGCGATCTGGTCGCCGACCCGCTTCACGGGGTTGAACGCATTCATCGCGCCCTGGAAGACCATCGCGATGTCCTTCCAGCGGTGCGGGCTGACGCTGTCCTCGCCTTCGAACAGGATGTCTTCCCCGTCGAGGAAGACTCGCCCGGCGACGCTCGCCGACGCAGGCAACAGGCCCATGAGGGCAAGGATGGCCGTGGTCTTCCCGCACCCCGACTCGCCCACGAGCCCGAGCCGCTCCCCCTCACGCAGCTCGAATTCCACGCCCTGAACGGCATGGAGCTCGCCGCCGCCCGTGAGGTCGAACCACACGTGGAGGTCCTCCACCTTCAGGAGCGGTGCGCTCACTGGCCTGCCGGCCCGTGAGTGTGGGGAGGGTGTGTGAGGGAACCGGGAGGTTCCTTCACTGTCTCAAAGAAGGGGGCTCGTGGGGGAAACATGGTTTCCCCCACGGGACGGAGCCGAAGGCGAAGGACGGTCATTCGGAGTCCACGGCCCCTTTCAGCGGCCGGAGCCGGAAGCGGCGTACCGCGAGGTGCCCGACGCGTAGACGCGGATTGAGTGCGTCCTCCCCTGCCATCCCGACCATCGTGCAGGCGAGGATGACGAGGGTCACGCACACGCCCGGCGGGACGATGGCCCACCAGGCGTTGTTGAGGACGGCGTCTCCTGTGAACGCGTTCTGGATCAGCTTGCCCCAGGACGTGAGCTCCGGGTCGCCCAGCCCGAGGAACGTGATGTACGTCTCGGCGAAGATCGCGATCGCCACGGTGATGACGGTGTTGGCGATCAGGAGCGGCATCACCTGCGGCAGCACGTGCTTGCCGATGAGCCGCGGGTTGCCGGCTCCGAGCGCTCTCGACCGCTTGACGAAGGTGCGCTCGCGCACGCTCTTCGTCTGGGCGCGGATCAGCCGGGCCGTGCTCGTCCAGTAGATGATCCCGATGATCAGGATGATGTTCGTCAGGCTCCGTCCGAAGAGCGCGGCGACGATGATCATGAGCGGGATGTCGGGGATGACCAGCACGTAGTCGGTGATGCGCATGAGCACCGTGTCGCTCTTGCCCCCGTAGAAGCCCGACCAGAGCCCGATCGTTCCGCCGATGAGCATCGCCACGAGGGCCGCGGCGAAGCCGACGATCATCGAGACGCGGGCGCCTTCGATGACGAGCGAGAGCATGTCCGCGCCGGCGTCGTCGGTGCCGAGCCAGTGGGCACTCGAAGGGGGCTCGTAGACCGCGCCGGTCTGCGTGTCCGGGTTGTAGGGCTCGATCCACGGGCCGAAGATGGCGAGGAAGGTGAAGAAGGCGAGGATCCCAAGCCCGACGATCATCGCCGGGCGCCGGAGCGTCTTGGAGCGCATGAAGTCCAGCCGTCCGCGCGGTGGGAGCCCCACGAGGTCGGCGACCGTCGCCTGCTCGTCGAGGGCGGTGGGAGGAACGGTCATGCCTCTACCACCCGCGGGTCGAGCTTGACGTACAGGAGGTCGGCGACCAGGTTGAAGAGGATCACCGAGAACGTCAGGAGGAGGAAGATCGCCTGCAGCACGGGCCAGTCGCGCTGGTCGATCGCCTCGACCGTCTCGAGGCCGAT
>DAITAN010000424.1:0-2300 GCA_036824235.1 Gaiellaceae bacterium
GGCAGCGGCGCGTCAGCGCGAGGAGCTCGAGGAGCAGGAACAGCAGCCCGAAGGTCGCCGAGTTCGTGTGCGGCAGGATGAAGTTGAACTGCGTGCCCGAGAAGGCGATCGCGAGCAGGACGGCCGTCGAGAGGCCGGCGGTGAGCGGGCGCAGGAGTTGGCGGGCAAGGGCGTAGAAGGTGCCGGTGATCGCGGCGGTGGTGGCCAGACCGAAGGCGAAGGCGACGCCGAGCGTCGCGCCGAAGACCTTGAACGCGCCGGCGAGCGCGTAGATGCCGATCGGGCCGTAGAAGTAGCGGACGTCGTCGTACAGCACGGACCCGTGAGCGAGCTGCGAAGCGGCGGTGAGGTCGACGCCAGCGTCGATCTCCGGCGTCCCCCACTTACGCCAGCTGACCGCTGCGAGTGCCGCCAGGAAGACGAGCAGCCCGGACACGACGACCGTGTCGGCGGAGGCCCGGACAGACGAACGCGCCCCGGCACGGGGCGCGGTCACGATGGCGTCGTTCGCAGCACTCACGTCGAACCAACGGGCGGCCGGCGCACGCGCTTGCGTGCGCCGGCCCACCCAGCGGAGCTAGTGCCCGGCGTTGTAGTGCGCGAGGACCGTCGCCGCAGGCAGAGCCTGCGTGTAGAGCGCGGTCTCGTCGAGCGTGCCGTTCAGCAGGAACGACGCGGCCGACGACTCGTTCGGGCGACCGAGGCGCAGGTCGCGCGAGCCCGACCAGGTCAGCCCGCCGCTGAACGACGCGGTCGCCGCCTGGACGCCGTCGACGTAGATCCGGATCGTCGCGCCGTCGTACGTGACCGCCACGTGATGGATCGTGTTCGGGGCCAGCGCCACCGCGGTGGTGGCCGTGGCGCGCGTCGTCGAGAAGAACGAGTTGCGCGCGACCTGGAAGACCACGCGGTTGGCCGAGTCGATCGCCACCGCGAAGCCGTCGCTGAGCGACAGCGAGCTGCCGCTGAGCTCAGCGCTCGAGTCGGTGATCAGGAAGTGCCAGCCGCCCGACGACTTCGTCGCCGCGGTCCGCACCCACGTCTCGGCCGAGAACTGCGACGGCGAACCGAACGGCGTGGGAGAGAGGTCCACGTAGTCGTTGCCGCCGTCGAAGGCCCGTGCGTTGTTGTTGGTCTCGCCCGCGATCAAGCCGGTCACCGACGTGGTGCCGTTGACGTAGGAGCCGTTGTTGTTCGCGCCGTTCGAGTCGACCGCGGTCGTGCCGGTGTCGTCCAGGCGCCAGTAGTCGCTGATGCCCGCGGTCCCGAGGACCGCGGTGCGGTACGCGCTGCTCACGGTCAGCGAGCGCGTCGTCGTCGCGGTGGCGCCGGAGCTGTCCGTGACCCGCAGCCCGAGCGTGAAGGTGCCGGTGGCCGCGTAGCTCAGCGTCCGCGTCGCGGTCGTGCCGCCGTCGATCTCGTACGTGCCGTTGCCGTCGAGGTCCCACTCGTACTTGGCGATCGTCCCATCCGGATCGGTCGAGCCGGCGCCGTTGAGCGTCACCGTCTGGCGCGTCGCGGCCGGGCTCGGCGTCACCGTGAACGACGCGGCCGGGGCGCGGTTGGCCACCGTCACCGTGACGGTCTTCGTCCCGGTCGCACCGCCGCTGTCGGTCACCCGCAGGCCCACGGTGACGGTGCCCGGCGTCGCGTAGCTGCGCGTCGTCGTCTTGGTCGTGCCCGTGTTGGTCTCGTACGAGCCGTTGCCGTCGAGGTCCCACTCGTACTTGACGATCGTCCCGTCCGCGTCGGTCGAGGTCGAGGCGTCGAACGTCGCCGTCGCCCCGCTGACCACCGGATTCGGCGTGGCCGTGAACGCGGCCGTCGGCGCCGCGTTCTGGAAAGTCAGCGTCTTCGTCTGCGTCGCGGTGGCGCCACGGTCGTCGGTGACCCGGACCTTGACGTCGACGCTCGTCTGCGCCGTGTACGTCTTCGCCGCCGTGGCCGTGGTGCCGGTGTCCGTCTCGTAGCTGCCGTTGCCGTCGAGGTCCCACTCGTACTTGGCGATCGAGCCGTCCGCATCGCTTGAGGCCGAGGCGTTGAACGCCACGGACTGGCCGACGGTCGCCGGGTTCGGCGTGACGGTGAAGGACGCCGTCGGAGACCGGTTGGCGATCGTCACCGTGTGGGTCACGGAGTCCCGCGTGCCGCTGTTGTCGGTCACGCGCAGGCGCACGTCGACGCTGCCCACCGTGGCGTAGCTCTTGGTGGTCGTGGCCGTGGTGCCCGTATCGGTCTCGTAGGAGCCGTTGCCGTCGAGGTCCCACTCGTACTTGGCGATCGAGCCGTCCGGATCGCTC
>DAITAN010000057.1:0-10295 GCA_036824235.1 Gaiellaceae bacterium
GCTCCACGGTCGGATCGTACTCGAAGGTCAGCTGAGGGGTTCTCTTCATCCGCAGCTCTTTCGCGAGCGTCGCCTGAAGGACGCCGTGCGACGAGTTGAGGCCGGAGATGGTCGCGTCGCGCTTCTTGACGGAGCCGAGCACGGAGACGAAGACCTTGGCGTGGCGCAGGTCGGGGCTCGTCTCCACACCGGTGATCGTCACGAAGCCGATGCGGGGATCCTTGAGGTCGCCGACCGACTCCGACAGCACCTGCCGCACGGACTCGTTCACGCGGCGCATGCGCTCAGTCGTCAAGCGTGACCACCTCCCGGTCGACGCGCACGAGCTCGAACCCCTGCGAGGCGAGATACCGCTCGGCGCCGTCGAGCAGGCCCACCAGGTCGGCGTGCTCGCGCGCGACACAGGAGAGCGTCAGGCGGGCTCGCTGCCAGACCTCGTGGTGGTCGACCTCGGCCACGGAGGCGCCGAACCGGCGCTGCAGCTGCGCCTTCACGGACAGGAGCTCCTTGCGCTTCCCCTTCAGCGAGTGATTGTCGGGGAAGTGAAGCTCTGCGGAAAGGATGCCGACGTAGCCGGTGCCCATACGGCGGGCGGCTACTCGGCGTCGTCCGGCTCCGGCTCCGTGTCGGCCGGCCCGCCGCCGTTCCCGGCCACCGAGAGGTCCGTGCGCTCGATCTGGCGCGTCTCGTAGGCCTCGAGGACGTCGCCTTCCTTCACGTCGTTGAAGCCCTCGAGGAGGATGCCGCACTCGAAGCTCTCCTGAACCTCGCGGACGTCGTCCTTGAAGCGCTTGAGACTCGCGATCGTGGTCTCGTAGATGATGGTGCCCTCGCGGATGACGCGCACCTGGGCATTGCGCCGGATGACGCCGCTCGTGACATAACACCCTGCGATCACGCCCACGCGCGAGGCGCGGAAGATGGCGCGCACCTCGGCCTCGCCGAGGACGTCCTCTCGCGTCTCGGGCGCGAGCATGCCGACGAGCGCCTGGCGGATGTCGTCCGTGAGCTGGTAGATGACCCGGTACGTCCGCAGGTCGACGCCCTCGCGCTCGGCCAGCGAGCGCGCCTCGGCGTTCGGGCGGACGTTGAAGCCGATCACGACGGCGTTCGAGGCCGAGGCGAGCATGATGTCGCCCTCGGTGATCGCGCCGATGCCGGTGTGGATGACGTTGACGCCCACCTCGGGGTGGTCGATCTTCGAAAGCTCGCCCACGACGGCCTCGATGGAGCCCTGAACGTCGGCCTTGACGATGATGTTGAGCTCGCGGATCGCGCCCTCTTCCATCTGCGTGAAGAGGTCGTCGAGGGAGACGCCCTTCTTCGATCCCCGGGCGAGCTGCTCGGCGCGGACGCGCTGGCCGCGAAGCTGGGCGAGATGGCGCGCCGCGCGCTCGTTCTCGACCACGTGGGCGTGCTCGCCGGCTGCCGGAGGCTTGTCGAAACCCAGGATCTCTACGGGCGTCCCCGGCCCTGCCTCCTTGACCTTCTCGCCGCGGAAGTCGAGGAGCGCGCGCACCTTGCCCCAGGCGTCTCCGGCGACGATGGCGTCGCCGCCCCTGAGGGTGCCGCGCATCACGAGCATCGTTGCGACCGGGCCGCGGCCGATGTCGAGGCGGCTCTCGATGATCGGCCCGGAGGCCTCCGCCTTTGCGTTCGCCTGCAGCTCCAGCTCGGCGTCGGAGACGAGCAGGATGCGCTCGACGAGGTTGTCGAGCCCCTCCCCGGTCTTCGCCGACACGTCTGCGAACTGCGTCGTGCCGCCCCACTCCTCCGGCTGGAGACCGTGCGTGGTGAGGTCCTGGCGCACGCGCTGCGGGTTCGCCTCCGGCTTGTCGATCTTGTTCACGGCGACGACGATCGGCACTTCGGCGGCGCGGGCGTGGTTGATCGACTCGACCGTCTGCGGCATGACACTGTCGTCGGCCGCGACCACGAGCACGGCGATGTCCGTCACCTTGGCGCCGCGGGCGCGGAGCGCGGTGAACGCCTCGTGGCCCGGCGTGTCGAGGAACGTCACGCGCCGGCCGTTGTGGTCGACCTGGTAGGCACCGATGTGCTGCGTGATGCCGCCGGCCTCGGTCTCGACGACGGCGCTTTCCCGGATCGCGTCGAGGAGCGTCGTCTTGCCGTGGTCGACGTGACCCATGATCGTGACGACCGTCGGACGCGCCGTCAGGTCGTCGGGGTCGTCCTCGTACGTCTCCGGCTCGAGCTCCTCCTCGTCCGCGTGCTTGATCTCGACTTCCTTCTTGGACTCCGTCGCGATCAGCTCGATGGCCTCGTCCGAGAGCGTCTGCGTGATGGTGACCATCTCGCCGACCCCCATCATGATCTTGATGATCTCGGGCACGGAGACGCCGAGCGCGGCCGACAGCTCCTTGACCGTCGCGCCCGAGTTGACCTTGACCGGCCCGGTCGGCGGCGCGGGCGCCTGCTGCGGCTCCCGCGGCGGCTGCTTGACGCCGTCGCGCTGAGGGCGGTCGGGGCGCGGACGGGCGGCCTGCGTGTCGATGACCACGCGGCGCTTGCGGCGGCCTCCCGGCGCGCCGCCCCGCGGTCTCAATGGTCTCTGGCGATCAGCCACGGCGCGAGCCTAGTCCTCCTGTATAGACGCTTTCAATCCCGAAGGGATGGTGACGGTCCGCCTCAGCGTACGGGCGAACGCCCTGCGCGCCGCGGCCTTCTCGAAGCACAACGGTCGAGGGCAGGTGTACGCGCCCCGGCCCGGGAGCCTCCGCCCCGTGTCCGCCTCGAGCACGCCCGTCGGCGCCGCGAAGCGCACGAGCTCGGATTGCGGCGCCTTGCGACCGCAGCCGACGCACGTCCTGATTGGCTCGCTCACGGCGCAGGCTGCTCTTCCTCCTCGGGCGCGGCCTTGGCCGCCTCGTTCTGGGGCTCTGCGGTGTCGTCTCCGTCGGCCGCCACCTCGCCGTCGGCCTCGGGCTCCGCAGGCTCCTCCGGCATGCCGCCGACGGGGATGGCCTCGGACGGGTCGAGCGCCTCGCCTGCCTCCTCACGGGCTGCAAGCTCGCGGTGGGCGGGAATCCCGCAGTAGCGCGACCCGGGGACCGACGTGTTCGGGCAGCGCTTGCCGTTGGAGAGCACCGCGGCGCAACGACCCGAGAACTCCTCGTCGACGCCGCCGCCGAAGGCCGCCTCGGCCTCGGTGCGGGCGAACTCGGACTCGGAGACGATGTCGACCTTCCACCCCGTCAGCCGCGCGGCGAGGCGGGCGTTGAGGCCCTCCTTGCCGATGGCGAGCGAGAGCTGGTCGTCGGGGACGACCACGGTCGCCTCCATGGTCTCGTCGTCGACGAGCACCTCGCGGACGCGGGCCGGCGAGAGCGCCTTGGCGACGAACCTCGCAGGCTCCGGGTTCCACGGGATGATGTCGATCTTCTCGCCGCGGAGCTCCGACACGACCATGCGGACGCGCGAGCCGCGCGGGCCGACGCAGGCGCCGACCGGATCGACGCCCTGGACGTGGGACTCGACGGCGATCTTCGAGCGGTAGCCGGGCTCGCGGGCGACCCCGCGGATCTCGACGAGGCCGTCGGCGATCTCCGGGACCTCGAGCTCGAAGAGCGTCTTGATCAGCTCCGGGTCGCGCCGGGAGAGGATGACCTGCGGCCCCTTCGTCCCCGAGCGGACCTCGGTGATCACGGCCTTGATCCGGCTGCCCTGCTCATAGCGCTCGCCGTCGACCTGCTCGGAGCGCGGAAGGAGCGCCTCGACCTTGCCGAGGTCGACGAGCACGTTGTTGCGGTCCCCGGCCTGCTGGACGATGCCGGTCACGACCTCGCTGACGCGGTCGACGTACTCGTCGTACATCATCTCGCGCTCGGCCTCGCGGATCCGCTGGAGGATCACTTGCTTGGCCGTCTGCGCGGCGATGCGTCCGAAGTTCTCGGGGGTGACGTCGGAGCGCTTCACCTGGTCTGCGGGCACCTCCGACCAGTCGATCGTGAGATCGTCGTCGGAGAGCAGCGTGTGCGAGCGCTCGCCGTTCTCGGCCTCGGCGGCCTCGAGCTCGGTCAGCGCACGCTCCCGGGCCTCGTCCAGGAGGCGCTCCTCGATGTCGGCCGGCAGCTCGATCGACCACACACGGAAGTCGCCGCTGACGCGGTCGAGCTCGACGTGTGCGTGCCGGGCCGCGCCCGGCGTCTTCTTATAGGCGGCGAGGAGAGCGTCTTCGAGCGCGCGGACGAGCGTGTCGTCCTCGATGCCCTTCTCCTTCTCGATCTCTTTGACCGCCTCCAGGATCTCCCGGCTCATGATTCCTTTCTATCCCTCGTCGATGAGATTGCCGCGCGCGATGGCCTCGTAGGGGATCTCCACCCGCTGGTCGCCGGCCGCGAGGATGACCTCACGGTCGCCGGCGCCGACCACCTCGCCGCGGAAGCGCTTGCGCCCCGCGACCTCGTGGGTGGTGCGAATGGCGGCGCGCTTGCCGACGATCCCGGCGAAGTGCTGGGGCGTGCGCAACGGGCGCTCGAACCCCGGAGAGGACACGTCGAGCGTGTACTGGTTGAGGTAATCCCTGAGCACATCCGTGACGCGCGCGCAAAGCGCATGGTCGACTCCATTGGGATGGTCGACGTACACGACCAGCCGCTCGGGGCCCGCGAGCTCGACCGCAAGCACCTCGACGTCCGGCAGCCGGTCCTCGACGGCTGCCGCGATGTCGCGATGGAGTTGGCGTTCCTTCTCATAGACCTGCATCAGACCCTTCTCGTAAAAAATGGGCGCCGCGCGCCCATTTCTCCAAACCTGGGGAAATGTCCGGCGTCAGGATAGCAGCGGCCCCCTCTCTTCCGTCGCATTCGTGCCGTCTGCATCGAGGACGATCGTGACCGGCCCATCGTTGGCGATCTCGACTGTCATGCGGGCGCCGAAGCGTCCTAGGGCCACGTCCAGGCCCGCGCCTGCGAGGGCGTCGCAAAAGGCCTCGTAGAGGGCCTCGGCAACCTCCGGCGGGGCCGCATGCGCGAAGCTCGGCCTGTTCCCTTTGGCCGTGTCCGCGATGAGCGTGAACTGGCTGACGACGAGGACGCCTCCCCCCTCGTCCACCACGCTGCGGTCGAACTTCCCCTCCTCGTTTTCGAAGATCCGCAGCCGCGCGACCTTGCCGGCCAGACGCGCCGCGACGGCCTGGTCGTCCCCGTCGGCGACGCCGAGCAGGACACAGAGCCCGCGCTCGACTTCGCCCACCGTCTCGCCCTCCACGAGGACGCGCGCGCCGGCGACGCGCTGCACGACTGCGCGCACCGGCGTCAGCCCTCGGGCTGCTCGCCGGGACCGCTGCTCTTCAGCTCCTGCTTCCACTTCTCCGCCCGGCTCTGGAGCGAGGTGGCGAGGAGGGCGGGCGTGAAGCCGAAGACCGCGGCCGCGAGCAGCCCCAGCGGGTTGTCGCTGATGTCGAAGACTTCGGTCAGCGGTGGGACGTCGGCGGCGTCGTTCAGTGCCGTGAGATACGCGGTGAGCACGACTCCGCCCACGGCGGCAAGGCCGGAGAGCAGCGGGATCTGGATCAGCCGGACGATGCCGAGCCCGAAGTCCTCCTCGGTGATGGTGTCCGCGACCGCCGCCTGGCGGAGCTGGCGGAAGAGGCCGACCGTCGAGCCGACGAGGTAGAAGGTGGCGCCCGCGATCACCTGGGTGTTCTCCGCCCCCGCGAGCAGCGCGACCCCAACGCCCGAGTACGCGACGATGCCGGTGAAGACGACCGCGGTGTAGAGGGCGTTCCGGGCGCGCACCAGCCCGGAGCGCCGGCTGTCGCGGAAGTCGTCGATCATCGTCCTGATCCCGCGCACGACAGCCCGCGCGATGTCCTTGTCCTCGTCGGTCGGGTCGGCTTTCGGACGGCGCCGGTCGCGCTCGGGGAGGTATTCATCGCCGCCGAGCATCGCGAGTGCATGGTCGAGGCGTGCGACGACCTCGGTCGTCTCGGCGATCTTCGACCCAACGAGGGACGAGCGCTCCTCGAGGCCGTAGCGCACCACGTCCGGCTCGGGGACGAGCTCGACGAGCGCCTGCTCCGCCTTGTGGACGACCGTGAAGAGCGTCATGTACCCGCTGGCGGATGCCCACGCGAGCCCGTCGCCCGAGCGACCCGAGATCGCGCGGGCCGCGACATCGAGGTTCGCCTGGAGCGTCGCCCATGCCTCGTCGTCGCGCGGTGGCCCGAGCGAGTCGGCGATGCGCTGAAGCTCGAGGTGGCGCGCTGCGAGCTCCTGGTAGACGCCGGGGTTCGCGGTCGCCGGGAAGGCGTGGCGGCGCAACGGGAAGCCGATCAGGATCCACGCGCCGAGGCCGATGAGCGTCCCGTACACGAGCACCTCGCCGGCGCTCCACGAGTCGCCTGCGGCGAGCTTCCACCCCACCACAGACACCGTGCATAGGCCGGGAAGGAGCAGCAGCGAGGCCGCGAGCCCCACGGTGTACCCGGAGAGGAGGCCCCGCGGCCGGGCCCGGGCGTTGGAGGGCTCGGTCACGCGCGTATCCCACAAGAGCGTAGGAAGCGCGTCAAGCAGCGGGGCCGGCGGCGCCTAGCTCTCGAGCTTCGCGAGCGCGCGGCGGTAGTCGCGGCTCTGCGGGCGGAAGAACGTCGCCAGTCGATAGTGCCCGACGGCCTCGTCGGGGCGGCCCTGCTTCTCGAGGCAGCGGCCGAGCGCGAAGTGCGCATAGTGGTCGACGGGCTGGATCTCGAGGATCGTGCGGAACTCCTGCTCCGCCTCGGCGAAGCGGCGGATGCGGTAGTACGCGATGCCGAGGGCCTCGCGGATCGAGGCCTTGCGCGGCTCCCGCTTCTTCGCCTTCTCGAGCGCAACGGTCGCTTGTGCGGCGAGGCCGGCCGCGAGGTGCTCGCGGCCTTGCTGGTAGAGGTCGTAGGTCTCGCTCATCGTCCTTCAAAGATACGGAAAGCGACACGGTCTGCCGACCGCCGGACGGTCAATTCCCGGACGGGACCTAGACCGTGAGCGAGCGGAGGCTCGCCGCGCCGCGCACCCGGCTGATGATGCCGAGGCGGCGGCGGAGGTTCCGGCGAACCTCGCGGAGCTCGCGGCGGGCGCGTCGCAGGGCGTCTGGCGCCCCGCTCGGCGGACCGAAGCGGGCCAGCGTGAGGTCGCGCACGAGCGGCTCGGCGCTGACTGCGTAGTAGCGCTCGAGGGTCGCGCCGATCTCCGGCAGCGTCGCGCTCGGCGAGACGTCGACGCCCTGGTCGGCGAGGTAGCCGACGACGTCGCGGCGGCACGCGGAGGCGAGCTCGCGCGGATCGCGCGTCGCGAACCTCGCGCTGCGGCGGACGGCCTTGAGGCCGACGATCGCGGCGAAGGCGCCGCCGATCACGACGAGGAGCACGAGGATGAGGCTCGGCCCGCGGTCTCGCACGGTCCCGACGGTGCCGCTCCCCGAGCTCCCCACGGCGCTGTCCTGTCCGCCCGGCCCCTGCTGTGCGGTGCGGAAGCCCTCCTGGAGCGCCGGGTTGAGGCCGCTCAGCGGCTCGGCGAGGCCGATGTCGGCGGCGTCGCCGAAGTTGAACTGGCCCGAGCTCGGAAGGTAGGTGGCGCCGAGCTGCCCGCGGCCCGGCGTCGGGTCGAACGGGATCCACCCGAAGCGCGGGAAGTAGACCTCGACCCACGCATGCGCGTTGGAGTCGCTGACGACCCATTCCTTGTCGTCCCTGTCGTACGTCCCGCTCGTGAAGCCGACGGCCACGCGCGAGGGGATGCCCAGGAGTCGGAGCATCAGCGTCATCGCTCCCGCGTAGTGCTGGCAGTAGCCCTGCTTCGTGTTGTTGATGAAGTCGACGAGCGGTGGCTCGCCGCCGATCGGGAGCGGCGGCTGCTCGTTGTAGGTGAACCCGCCCGCCTCGCGGAACCAGGTCTCCAGGAGGACGGCAGCTTCATACGGCGAGCGAGAGCCGGTCGTGACGCCGAGGGCAGCCTGGTAGACGGACTCGAGCGCTTCGATCTTGGCGTCGCCCTCGTGAGTCGCGTTGAAGAAGACCTCCATCTGCGTGTTCCGTCCCTCCGCGTTCCAGGCGGGCACGCCCTCGTAGACGACCTCGAGATACCGCTCGGCCGCAGCCGGGTATTCGCCGTTGAAGTTGGCGAGCTGGCTGGGCTTTGCCTGCGGGACGTAGCTCCAGACCGTGTATCGCTGATTGCGGCGCAGCGCGTCCGGGACGATGACGACGTCGCCGTCGTCGTCGGCCACCGGCGCCTCCGTCCCCGGGCGCCAGCGGACGGGCTGGGCGGAGGCCAGCAGGTGCGTGTCGCGCAGGGCCTCGATCGTGATGTCCTGCCGAATCCAGTCCTCCTCGTTATCGGCCGCCGGCGGGAGGAGCGAGTTCTCGCCGATCGCGTCGATCTGCTCGCGCTGCTCGGCGTCGCTGAACTCCTTGGCCTCGTCCCAGATGTCGCCGCTGTAGTCGTCGAGCGTCGTTGCGCGCCAGTAGAGCGAGCGCTTCGGCCCCGACGCCTTGACTCTCATCACGACCGTGGGCTCCTCCGGGAACGTGATGCCCTCGTAGTTCGCCCGCCAGACGTACTCGACCGAGACGGGCGCCGTCGGGCGGTCGTAGGGATCCCAGCTCTGCCAGGAGAGAAACGCGGGCTTGGCCACGGCCGCGGAGCTCGAGGCGACGACGGCGACCAGGACCAGGATGACGCCCACGCCGAGCGCGTGAAGCACGCCGCGCGGAGGCTCGTCGCGCCGCAGGAGAAACAGGATCGCCAGCACGCCGACGAGGCCGAACATCCCGGCGACCAACGGCCGCTGGCCGGGAATCAGCGTCGCCGGCCAGCCGACCGCGACGACGAGACCGAGGGCGGCCGGGATCGGCCGCCGAGCCACGACGAGCATCCCGACGAGCGCCGTGAACCCGAAGATCGCGAGCAGGACGAGCGAGTGCATGAGCTGGAAATCGATCCGGTCGAACGGCAGCTGCGTCTCGTAGAAGTCCAGGAAGCCTTGCCGAATCCCGTCCAGGACGGGGCCGAAGAAGTCGCGCTGCGGGTCCCGTGGGCGGGCGTCCGCGAGCGGGATCTCGTAGGCGGCGCTCGCCGCGAAGAGCGTGGAGCCGGCGAGGACGGCGAAGATGGCGAGGCGCGAGCGGAGGGACGCGACGGCCAGAATCGGGGCGAGCGCGAAGAGGAGCATCGGCATCCACTCCCGCCAGGAGACGTCGATGCTCTCCAGCCGCAGCCACGACGCCGTGACCAGGACGGCGACGAGGACGACCAGGAAGGCGCGACTAGCCAACGTCCGCCTTGACCTCGAAGCCGCCGAGACGCGCGGCGAGGTCGTCTCCGCGGCGTAGCACGGCGACCGGGACGCCCGCACGCTGGAGGCGCAGGATCAACGCCGCGGCCTCGGGCGGGAGGCGATGCTCCGCCGCCGCCGGGGCGCCGGTGGCGAAGGTCGACGCGTCCACGTAGACAAGGCTCGCGCCGTGGTGGGCCATCGCGCGGTGCGCGAGGCGCTCGACGAGCCGAGGCGAGAGCGCCGATGTGACGATCGTGAGCTCGACCGAGCGCGCGGCCGGCCCGGCCTCGTCCGCGAGCATGTTTGCCGCGGACACGTGACCGTCGGGCTCGACGGCCGCAAGGATCCCGAGCGCTCGGTGCCACTCGCCGTCGAAGGAGTGCACGCGCTGGTACATCGGGCGCGCGCCGTTGACGAGCAGAGCAGCGCGCCGCCCGCGGCTCGCATGGGACTTGAGGATGGAGCCGGCGGCGCGCACGGCGAGCTCGAAGCTCGAGTCGGTCGGCTCGCCGACGACCACGCTCGAGTCGGCGTCCAGGAGCACGGCGGTCTCGTCGCGCGGCGAGTCCTCCAGCTCCTTGACCATCAGCTGCCCACGCTTGGCGGTGGACGGCCAATGGACGCGGCGCAGCGACTCCCCCTGCTCGTACTGCCGGACGCTGTGCAGGTCGAAGCCCGAAGGCCGGCGCATGAGAAGCCGCCGTCCCTCAGGCGTGCGCGCCCCGGACTCCGAGAACAGGCGGTCGAGCTCGACGAGGCGCGGGTACACGAGGATCGCGGCGCCCGTCGGGAGCGCTACCGACACGCGCTCGAGGCCGAAGGGATCCTCGATGACGATCTCGGTCTCCTCCACGGCGTAGCGGCCGCGCGGCACGCGGCGCAGCGTGTAGCGGCCGCGGAGCCGCCCGTGCCGTCGTACGAGCGGGGTTTCGCGCTCTCCGAGACGCGCGATGCGCTCCCGCAGGACGAGCGCGCCCGAGGGGACCGTTCCCTCCTCGTCGAGCTCGACCTGGACGGTGACA
>DAITAN010000425.1:0-2296 GCA_036824235.1 Gaiellaceae bacterium
CACGCTGTTCCCGGACTACATGTTCCCCGAGGGCAACGCCCACCAGGCCGAGTTCACGCGGAACAACCGCTGGATCATCGGGACCGATGAGGACTTCTCGCCGTTCAGGCTCCTGAACGACTCGTTCTCGATCACGAGCGGCGCGAACGCCGGTAGCTATCCCGGTGGCGAGTTCGGCTGGACGGTGCCGATCCGCACCTACCCGGACAGCCAGATCAACGGCCCGACCATCTACGGCGGCTACGGCTGTCCGGACGTCAGCCCGGGCCCCGTCGACAACCCGCCCCCGTTCGACCTGCCGGTCCCACCGGCGTCGACCCTGTCCGCCGATCCGGGCGAGGAGAAGATCCTCATCCTGCAGCGCGGGCAGTGCTTCTTCTCGGAGAAGGTCGAGACGGCGCAGAAGGCCGGCTACACGGCCGTGGCGGTCGCGAACCACCATGCGGGCGCAGGCAACGGCACGCTGCCGGACGGCATCCTGTGCGGCAGCCAGGGGCATGAGTTCACGCCCACGATCGCGGCCATCTGCATCGGCCACCGGGCGTTCCACCTGCTCCTCGGGACGACGCCGAACTACGATCCGCCCGGGCCGCCGCACGCGGACGACCCGGCGATCGGCAGGCTCGGCGCCGACATCCTCGCCCGCTCGGACTTCGACGGCTGGGGCTACGTCCGGCTGCTGGACGCCAACACCATGCAGCAGGTCGACGCCTACGCCATCGACGAGGCCATGGATCCGGACTTCGCCCAGGGGTTCGGCGACCTGTCCGTGCACGAGGTGGCCGTCGATCCGTACAAGCCGAACATCGCGTACCTCTCCTACTACGCCGGCGGGATGCGCGTGATCGAGTACGGCCCGAACGGCATCAAGGAGGTCGGGCATCACATCGACGAGGACGGCAACAACTTCTGGGGCATCGAGGTGCACAAGCTGCGCCAGCTCAAGAAGCCGACCGTCATCCTCGCGAGCGACCGCGACAGCGGCCTCTGGATCTATCAGTACTGGAAGAACTAGCCGACGAGCGATGTCGGGCACACGAGGGGCCGGCGATGCCGGCCCCTCGTCGTTCGTCCCGGGAAGATCGCCGACGCGTCCTCCGTCCTGGGGTTCAGAGGACTGAGAGGAGCGGAGATGCAGCACGGCGACAAAAACAAGATCGAAGTCCGGCGGCGACGGCTTCGATAGCGGTGTCACCGGCTAGGAGCCTCTAACTGGACGGGCTCCGAGTCTCGACCCGGCGGGACGCGGTGACCACGAGGGCGGCGAGAGCCGCCCTCGTCACTTGTCAGGCAGGCTCAGATCGGGGAGGCTGTCGGGGCTTTAAGGCACCGACACAAGGGGGAGCACCTCATGAACTCCATGGCAGGCTCCGGCCGCGAACGGTCGCGGCCGACACCGGGGCGAGCGGCTGTGGGCGTCCTGGCGGCACTCGCCGCCGTCGTCACAGCAGTCGTGGCCCTCGCGCTCGCCGGTCCGGCGGCCGCGCAGGTCACCGGCCCGGTGTTCATCGACGGTCAGGCACAGCCCGTCTTCTCCACCATCCCCGCCACCTGGGTGCGGCAGGAGCTCTGGGTCGAGACCACCATCGACAGCGACTTCGACGGGCAGCTCGACCGGATCCACATCGACGTGACCCGCGTGATGGAGACCGACACCATCGGCCTCAAGGTTCCCGTGGTCATGGAGGTGAGCCCGTACTACGGCGGCAACGTCGACGTCGTCAACTGGAACGTCGACCACGAGATCGGCCAGCCGCCCACGACGAGGCCCGTCACCGCGCCGGACTTCTTCGACACGAGTCCCATCATCTCGAACGCGCACGTGGCGACGTGGGTGCCGCGCGGGTTCGCGGTCGTCCACGCCGAGGGAACCGGCACCGGCCTCTCGACAGGCTGTCCCACGACCGGCGACCCGGCCGAGACGCTCGGCCCGAAGGCGGTCATCGACTGGCTCAACGGCCGGGCGAAGGCCTTCACCGCGCAGACCGGCGGCACCGAGGTCGCGGCCACGTGGACCACGGGCAAGGTCGGCATGATCGGGACGTCCTACAACGGCACGCTGCCGATCGGCGTCGCCACCACGGGCGTCGAGGGCCTCGAGGCCATCGTGCCGATCTCGGCGATCAACAGCTGGTACGACTACTACCGCGCCAACGGCATGGTGCGGGCGCCGGGCGGGTTCCAGGGCGAGGACGCCGACGTGCTCGCCGAGTACACGTACACGCGGCCGAACCAGACCATCTGCCGCCCGGTGATCGCGAACATCGCGGCCACGCAGGACCGTGTGACGGGCGAC
>DAITAN010000426.1:0-2294 GCA_036824235.1 Gaiellaceae bacterium
GCTCGGGCACCGGCGGCGCGGGGGCGAGGCGCTCGGCCTCGCGGAGGTCGTCGCCGCTCACCGGGCCGTGCTGCCCGCGCCGAAGCGGAAGCAGGTGACCACGTGGTCGTCCACGAGGCCGGCGGCCTGCATGAACGCGTAGCAGACCGTCGGCCCGACGAAGCGGAACCCACGGCGCTTGAGCTCCTTGCTCATCGCCTTGGAGACGGGCGTCTCGGCGGGGATCTCACCCACCGACTTCCAGCGGCCCACGAGCGGCTCGCCGTCCACGAAACCCCAGCGCAGCGCCGAGAAGCTCCCCAGCTCCTCCTGCGTCTCGAGCACACGGCGGGCGTTCTCGATCGTCGAGGAGACCTTCAGCCGGTTGCGGACGATGCCAGGGTCGGCCAGCAGCTTCGCTTCGCGACGCGAGTCGAAGCGCGCCACCTTGCCGGGGTCGAAGCCAACGAAGGCCTTGCGGTACCCCTCGCGCTTGTGGAGGATCGTCGACCAGGAGAGTCCCGCCTGCGCGCCCTCGAGGGTGAGCAGCTCGTAGAGCGCAAGGTCGTCGCGCTCGGGCACGCCCCACTCGTCGTCGTGGTAGGCGACGTAGAGCGGATCGCTCTCGGGAACCCACGCGCAGCGCTCGGGCACGGCCGCAGGCTACGCGACGGAGACGAAGTCGACGCCAGCACCTCCGAGAGGTGCTCGGCCTCGTCCCGGACCGGGAGTAGCGCTGCTACGACTGGCACAATCGAGAAGTGAGACCAGGACGATCGCATGCCCTTGCGTTCTGCGCGCTGGCCGCGCTCGCGGCCCCAGCCGTTTCAGCAAGCGCCGTCGAGACGGTTGCCGTGACGAAGTTCCCGGTGGTCGCCGTTGCACAGGATCAGGGTCGAGTCGCGTGGGTCACGACCCCACACCTCCCAACCGTGCCGGGGGACGCGACGACGTATTGGGTCACGGTCCGACATCTGCGCTCGGGCGCAGGGACCTCGGACATGGTCGGAATCGCAACGACGCTGGAGACTCCTCTGCTCGTGGTCGGTGGAGGCCGCGCCTTCTATTCGGAATTCCAGTGCGGCAACGCCTGTTACAACAACCTCTACACGATCTCGCCGAGTGGCAGGCGTAGCTGGTGGGTCACCACGCTCTCGACGTCTCCCGGCGCACCTCCGGACGGCGCCGGAACCACGAACGAGGCCATCGCGGCCGACGGCCCGACGCTCGTCTACGCGCAGATCAACTGGACGTACGCCGTTCCCGGCTGCGATCCCTTCACGATCCCCTGTGGGCCCAGCAGCCCGTCCGCGAGACAGGTGTGGCGCATCGGCCCGTCGGGGCCGGTCCAGATACCCGACGCGACCGCGGATCTCGTGCTCGCCGCCGGTCAGGGTCGGATAGCGACGGCGCTGAGCGGCCAGGTGCAAATCCGCGACGCAGTCACGGGGAGCCTCATCTCCTCGTTCGCGCCGTCGGGGACGATCCGGGCGCTCGCGCTCGACGACGGCCTGGCCGCCGTGCTCGTCGAGGAGTCCGGCGGGAAGCGCATCGAGCGCTACGACGCGGCGACCGGGGCGTTTCTCGCCTCGACGCCGGTGCCCGCGAACACGGCCGCCGAGCTCGACATCGCAGGGCAGAAGCTCGTCTTTCGGAGCGGGAACCAGATCCGGCTCCTGGAGCATCCCACCGGGAACGTCCGCCTGCTCCTGACCGCCAGTAGAAGGCCGATCGGGCTCTCGATCGAGGGCACGCAGGTCGCGTGGGTGAAGCGGATCGTCTGGGGCGTCAACCGCGGCGGGAAGGGCTTCGTCCGTTCGCTGCGCGTCTCCTAGGAGAGCTCGAAGGCCCGCCGCAGCGCGTCGCGCATGGCCTCGACGTCGGGCTCGACGCCCGTCCAGAGCTCGAAGCCGATCCTGCCCTGCTCGACGAGCATCTCGAGGCCGTCGAGGGTCTCGCACCCAAGATCGGCCGCCGCGGCAAGGAAGCGCGTCTCCGGCGGGTTGGGGATGACGTCGGCCACGAGCGCGCGGCCGGCGACCTCCTCGAGCTCCAGCGGAACCAGCGCCTCGACGTCGGGGAAGAGCCCGATCGAGGTCGCGTTGACGACGAGGTCGGCGTCCGCGGGCACCCGGAAGCCGGAGGCGAGCTCCTCGGCGCGGACATCCGGCGGCGACGCCATCGCCTCGACCAGCGCCGCAAGCTCATGCGCCCGTTCGGCGCTGCGGTTCACGATCGTGATGCTCGCCGCACCCGCCAGGGCGAGCTCGACTGCGATCGCCCGCACGGCGCCCCCGGCCCCCAGAAGAACCACG
>DAITAN010000058.1:0-10281 GCA_036824235.1 Gaiellaceae bacterium
ACGATCATCCCGCAGAACGACAACAAGTTCGCGGCGCTCAACTCGGCCGTCTGGTCGGGAGGCTCCTTCATCTACGTGCCGCCGGGCGTTTCGATCGAGATGCCGCTCCAGGCCTACTTCCGCATCAACGCGGAGAACATGGGCCAGTTCGAGCGCACGCTGATCATCGTCGACGAGGGCGCGTACGTGCACTACGTCGAGGGCTGTACCGCCCCGATCTACACGACCGACTCGCTCCACTCCGCGGTCGTCGAGATCATCGTCAAGCCGGGCGGGCGCTGTCGCTACACGACGATCCAGAACTGGTCGAACAACGTCTACAACCTCGTCACCAAGCGCGCGGTCGCCTACGAGAACGCGACGATGGAGTGGGTGGACGGGAACCTCGGCTCCAAGCAGACAATGAAGTACCCGGCCATCTGGCTGATGGGCGAGGGCGCCCACGGCGAGGTCCTCTCGATCGCCTTCGCGGGCGACGGCCAGCACCAGGACGCGGGCGGCAAGGCCGTCCACGTCGCGCCGAACACGACCTCCGTGATCACGTCCAAGTCGATCTCCAAGGACGGCGGACGCTCCAGCTACCGCGGCCTTCTCGAGGTGGCGAAGGGCGCCCACGGCGCCCGCTCCAAGGTCGTCTGCGACGCGCTCATCCTCGACGACGAGTCGCGCACGGACACGTACCCGTACATCCGCATCGACGAGAACGACGTGGACGTCGGACACGAGGCCACCGTCTCGAAGATCGGCGAGGAGCAGCTCTTCTACCTGATGAGCCGCGGGCTTTCGGAGGCCGAGGCCGCAGCGATGATCGTCTCCGGGTTCGTGGAGCCGATCACGAAGGAGCTCCCGCTCGAGTACGCCGTCGAGCTGAACCGCCTGATCCAGCTCCAGATGGAGGGATCCGTCGGCTAGTGAGTCCATGCGGTCGCTGGTTGTTACGGACGCAGGGCTTCTGAGGAGGCGGCCCACGGGGGAACCAGGGGTTTCCCCGTGATAGAGCGGACGGATTTTGTGTCCGTGCCGGTCACAGACCTCGAGCGCTCGACGCAGTTCTACGAGGAGACGCTAGGTCTGGTGCGGACCCCTGGGGTGGTGGGCTGGCCGGAGTTCGAGACCGGCAACGTCAGCCTCTATCTCGTCGACCCGACCAACATCGGGCAGACCTTCGAGGGACCGCACACGGCTCACATCGCCCTTCGGGTTCCGAACGTCGAGGAGGCGCGACGCGAGCTCGAGGCCAAGGGCGTCGCCTTCCAGGGCGAGACGATGGACACCGGCGTCTGCCACATGGCCTTCTTCCGTGATCCCGACGGCAACGCGCTCATGCTCCACCGGAGGTACGCGCCGAGTGAGTAGGGACCAGGCACTCGAGCGCTACCGCGCGCTGCCGCTTCCGAGCACCTCCGAGGAGCACTGGCGCTTCACGGACCTGCGGGGCTTCGACCCCGAGGCGTTCTCGGTCAACGGCGCCCAGGCCTCCTCGGCCGGGGACCGCATGCTGGACATCGACGCAGCCGGCGTCGCCGAGGCGACCGAGGGCGGAATCGAGATCGTTCGCGCGCCTGAGGGCATCACCTTCGCGCCGCTCGAGGATCACGAGCGCCTGGGGACGCTCGTCGAGGCCTCCGACAAGCTCACCGCGCACAACGCAGCCCTCTGGAAGCACGGCCTCCTCGTGCATGTCCCGGCGGGAGTCGAGCTCGAGAAACCGCTCTACGTCCGCATCGGGAGCTCGACCCCGGGCGGGGCGCACTTCTGGCGCCTGCTCGTGGTCGCCGAGAAGGGCGCACGCTTCACGCTGATCGAAGAATCCGCGTCAGCCGCGATCGACCTCGAGTCGTACTCCAACGCCGTCTCGGAGATCTTCGTCGAGGACGGCGCGAAGCTCGAGTTCGTCTCCATCCAGAACCTCTCGCGCGAGACGTGGCACTTCGCCACGCACCGGGCGACGGTGGGGCGCGACGCCGAGCTCGACTGGGTCGCCGGCGGCTTCGGCTCGCGCAAGGGGAAGGTCACGATCGAAAACGACCTCGCCGGCGCGGGGGCAACCTCGCGGGTCACCGGCGCGTACTTCGCCGACGGCGAGCAGCACCTCGACTACGACACGCTCCAGGCGCATCTGGCGCCGAACACGACTTCGGACTTCGCGTTCAAGGGCGTGCTCCGCGACAAGGCCACGGCCGTCTGGCGCGGGATGATCAAGGTGGCGAAGGACGCGCAGCGCACCAACGCCTACCAGGAGAACCGCAACCTTCTGCTCTCTCCCGACGCGCACGCGGACTCGATCCCGGGCCTCGAGATCCTCGCCAACGACGTCCGCTGTACCCACGGCGCCACCGTCTCGCAGGTGAACCGCGACGAGCTCTTCTACTGCATGGCGCGCGGGCTCTCCAAGGAGGAGGCCCAGCTCCTGATCGTGCGCGGCTTCTACCAGGAGATCTTCGACCGCATCGAGCTCGAGCCGGTGCGCGACGCGCTCCAGAGCGTGCTCGAAGCGCGTCTCCTCGCGGCCTAGCTTGGGCTGCTGCCAGCCTCCGCGCGGCTACACATCTGTCTTCTCCAAGCGCGCGGCGCGCAGGGACGCACGGCGCTACGAGCGCAAGGGACTGGACGACACGGCCGAGCGCATGGTCGGCTTTCTGCGCGAGCGCGGGATCGACGGTGCGTCCGTGCTCGAGATCGGCGGTGGCGTCGGAGCGATCCAGCTCGAGCTGCTCAGGATGGGCGCAGCTCACGCGACGAATCTCGAGCTTTCGCCGGCGTACGAGGCCTCGGCACACGAGCTGCTTCGCGACCGCGGCCTCGACGACAGGGTCGACCGCCGCCTCGGCGACGTCGTGTGCGAACCGGAGCTGGCGGGCCAGGCCGACGCCGTGATCATGCACCGCGTCGTCTGCTGCTATCCCGACTACGACGCCCTCGTCGGAGCTGCGGCCGGGCGCGCACAGCGCTACCTGGTCATGAGCTTCCCACGCCCACGGGCGCTCGTCCGGGTGGCCTTCGGGGCGGTGAACGTCCTCGCACGACTGCTGCGCTGGGAGTACCGCTCCTGGGTACACGCGCCGGAGAGCCTGGTCGCCGCTGCGGAACGACACGGGCTTGCCCTCATGGCGGAGTCCAAGGGCTTCGTGTGGCAGGCAGCTGCCCTCGAGCGCCCGACCTAGCTCGGCGGGGGCCCGAAAGGCGGTCGGTACGATAGATCCATGGCCGTGACGGCTCAGCCGAAGCTCGACGCGCGCAGGCTGCGCGCCGACTTCCCCATCTTCGAGCAGCAGATCCACGGCAAGCCGCTGGCCTACCTCGACTCGGCGAACTCGTCGCAGAAGCCTCGGCAGGTCCTCGACACGCTGCGGGACTTCTACGAGACCTCGTACGCGAACGTGCACCGGGCCGTCTACGAGCTCGGCCTGCGCTCCGACGCCGCGTACGACGGCGCCCGCGAGAAGGCGCGGGTGTTCGTCAACGCCGAGACGACCGCCGAGGTCATCTTCACGCGGAACGCCACCGAAGGCCTCAATCTCGTCGCCTACGCCTGGGGCCTCGACAACCTCGGCCCTGGCGACCTCGTCCTGGTCACCGAGCTCGAGCACCACTCGAATTTCGTCCCCTGGCAGTACATCGCCGGGCGAACGGGCGCCGGCTTCGCGGCGATCCCGATCGACGACAACGGCGAGTTGCGCCTGGACGCTCTCGACGAGCTCGAGAAGCGTGGACGTGTGAAGCTCGTGGCCTGCGGGCTCGTCTCCAACTCTCTGGGGACGATCAACCCGATCGAGCGGCTCTCCGCGTGGGCGCACGAGCGTGACGCGGTCATGGTGGTCGACGCGGCGCAGGCTGCGCCGCACCGGCCCCTGGACGTGCAGGCGCTCGGCTGTGACTTCCTCGCCTTCACGGGACACAAGATGTGCGGGCCGAGCGGGATCGGAGTCCTGTGGGGCCGGCGAGGACTGCTCGAGCGGATGTCGCCGTTCGAGCTCGGCGGCGAGATGATCAGCAAGGTCACGGTCGAGAAGACGACCTGGAACACACTGCCGCACAAGTTCGAGGCCGGGACGCCGCCGATCGCGCAGGCGGTCGGACTCGGCGCTGCGATCGACTACCTGACCGAGGTCGGGCTCCCCGCGATCGAGGAGCACGAAGCCGAGCTCACCACGTACGCCTGGGAACGGCTGTCGGAGATTCCCGGCCTGACCCTCTACGGGCCTCCGCCCGAGCGGCGCGCGGGCATCGTCTCGTTCAACCTCGAGGGCGTCCACCCTCACGACGTCGCGCAGGTGGTCGACGCGGAAGGGGTCGCAGTCCGCGCCGGGCATCACTGCAACCAGCCGCTCATGACGCGGCTCGGCGTGAACGCCACCACGCGCGCGAGCTTCTACCTCTACACGCTGCCGGAGGAGATCGACAGCCTCGTCGAAGGCCTTCTCAAGGCGCGTAAGCTCTTTCAATAGTGCCCCTCCAAGCAATACCCGCGGCACTCCTGCCCCGCGATCACGCGGCGCCGACGCCCACCCTCGGTCTCACCAAGGCTTCGTCAGCCTTGGCTTCGACCGAGTGCGGACTCCGGCTTGGTGCTCGCGACGCAGGAGCGGCGCAATATCACTTGAAGGAGCACTGATGAGCGAGCTCGACAGCCTCTACCGCGAGGTCATCCTCGACCACTACAAGAACCCGCACGGGCACGGGGTAATCGAGGATGCCGACGCCGTCGCGGAGGGCCAGAACCCGCTCTGCGGCGACGAGGTGTCGATCGCGGTGGCGTTCGAGGGCGACACGATCGCGGACGTGAAGTTCCAGGGGCGGGGCTGCGCGATCAGCCAGGCGGCGACCTCGATGTTGATGGACATGGTCAAGGGCCGCACGGCCCAGGAGGTCGCGACCATGTCCCGCGACGAGCTTCTCGAGGAGGTCGGCATCCCGCTGACCCCGGTCCGCCTCAAGTGCGCACTCCTCGGCCTGGGCGTCCTCAAGGTCGCCCTTCACAAGGGCAAGGGGACCCCGCTCCCCGACGAGTGGGCCGGGCTCGAGGAGCTCGAGCTCTCCTAGACGTGGGAGAGGTGACCGTCGGCCCGGTCGAGGACTTCCCCCCGGGCGAGGTGAGGATCGTGCGCGACGGACAGCTGACGATCGGCGTCTACAACTGCGACGGCGAGTTCTACGCGATCGAGGATCGCTGCTCCCACGACGACGGTCCGCTCTGCGAGGGAGACTTCGAGCCCGCCGAGTGCGTGGCCATCTGCCCGAGACATGGGTCGCGCTTCGACGTTCGGACGGGCCGGGCACTGACGCTCCCCGCCTACATCCCCGTCGACACGTTCGAGGTGCAGGTCGAGGACGGGGTCGTGCGCGTCCTCGTGCCCTAGAGCCTCGCGTCTAGACTGGCCCGGTGGGAGCGAGAGAAGAGCGGATCGCGTGGAACGAGGCCCTCTTCCGTGAGGTCAACGAGCGCATCAAGGACGTGAATGTCGGGCTCGCGACCATCGACGCGACCGACTTCCTCTGCGAGTGCGGCGACGAAAGCTGCACGCAGCCGATTAGCCTGACGATGAGCGAGTACGAGGCGGTCCGAGCCGACCCGACGCACTTCGCCGTCGTCTCGGGCCACGTCGTGCCGGACATCGAGCACGTCATCCTCAGCGTCGACCGCTATGCCGTCGTGGCGAAGACGGATCCAGACGCGGTGAAGGTAGTCGTGACCGAAGACCCCCGGTCCTAGGCCGACGCCGCTCCCCACTCCTCGGCCGGCACCTCGCGTAGGAGCTGCGGGGCGATGGTTTGGATGCCACTTCCCCTGGTGGTCGTCCTGACGGACCACGTATCATGGCCTTAACCACGGAAAGGGGGTGGTCCGACTTTGATTTCCGACAGTACGGGCAGTGGAGGTAGTCGCAGGTAGGGGCGTGTCCCTAGGACCTAAGGGGAATCGCCTAGCCAGCGTGGGGGACATCCCAGCGCCCCTGCCACTCCAGGCGATCTACTGAATCGGGGCCTCTTCGGAGGCCCCGATTTTTATTTGTCGCCGACCGGTCGCGCTCTCGTTGGGCGAGCGCGATCGTCGGGCCGGGTGTTACGTGCTTGGTTGCGTCTAGGAGGGCATGATGCGATAGCGCGTGCGGCCGCCGAGATGGCCTGTGCGGACGATGCGGACGAGCTCCTCCCGCGAGACGAGCTTGTCGATCGGCTCGTCGCCCCAGAGCACCTCGAAGGTGAACTCCCCGGGGAGCTCCTCCTCGAGCCACTCGAAGGTGCGCGCCAGGCGCTCGACGCCCGCTTCGTTCAGCGACCAGCTCACCGCGTTCCACTCGGTGCCCTCCACGAGGATCTCGTGGACACCGGGCATCTCGAGCAACCAGGGGCCCTTCTTGCCTGCGCGCTCCGCGTCCAGGCGCATGACGTCCCCACGCCGGCTCTCGCCGGCGATGCGCTTCGCTTCTCCCTCGTCGAGCCGCTCGGCCGCAACCACGGCGTAGAGCTCCGAGGTCATGCCCTCAGCTTAGGAGCATTTCGCCGTTTAGGCGACTGCCCGGCGAATCTGCTCGTCGATGCCGATCGGGCGGATTCCGTAAGCCTCGGTCACCGGCCCGATGTCGGCGACGTTGTCGCCGAGGTCGAGCATCTCCACCGCCGAGCGTGCGCCGTGGAACGGAGGCAAGACCTGGCCGATCGTCGCCCCGGCCTTGAGCAGGCCCGGGGGCATCTGGAAGGCGAGCCGGCGCTTGCCGAGGGTCTTGCGGATCCGTTCGTGGAGCTCCGCCCAGCTGAGGCGGTCGGGCCCGGCGACATCGAACGTCCTGTTGGGCGCCTCCTCGGCGGAGACGGCCGCCGTGAACAGGGAGGCGACGTCGTCGACCCAGATCGGCTGCATCCGGTGGCGGCCGAGGATTGGCGTCACCGGCGAGTAGCGGACGATCTTGATCTGCTCGGCGAGGATCCCGCCGTCGCGCCCGAAGACGAAGCTCGGCCTGAAGATCACGTGCTCGAGCCCCGAGTACTTGACCGCCTGTTCTTCCTCCCACTTGGCATGGAAGTACGGCGCGACCTCCCGCCCCTCCTCGGTGCCCAGGGCGCTCTGGAGGACGAGCCGCGTCACTCCGGCCTCCTTGGAGGCCTCGACGAGGTCGCGCGTCCCCTGGATCATCACCGCCTCGAACTCCTCGGGGCGTCCGAGCAAAATGGCGACGAGGTGCACGACCGTCGTGCATCCCTCGACGGCGCGCCGGAGGCTCTCGGTGTCGGTCATGTCGCCCTGCACGACCTCGCAGCCCCACGAGCGCAGCTGGTCCTGCTTCTCGGGGCGGCGTGCGAGCACGCGGACGGGCAGCTCGGCCGCGCGCAGCGCGTGGACGACCTTGGTGCCCACGAACCCGGTGCCTCCGGCGACCAGGATCACGACCGGAAGTTCTTCCAGTAGCGGCTCGGCGTCGGGCCGACCTGGCCCTGGTACTTGGAGCCGAGCTCACCCGTCCCGTAGGGGTGCTCGGCCGGCTCGGACAGCTGGACGAACGAGAGCTGACCGATCTTCATCCCGTAGTAGATCGTGATGGGCAGGTTGGCCACGTTCGACAGCTCCAGGGTGACGTGGCCGTCCCAGCCCGGGTCGATGAAGCCGGCGGTCGAGTGGATGAGGAGGCCGAGGCGGCCGAGCGAGCTCTTGCCCTCGAGGCGGGCAACGAGGTCGTCGGGAAGGGTGATGCGCTCGAGCGTCGAGCCCAGCACGAACTCGCCGGGATGGAGGATGAACGCCTCGCCGGGCTCCACCTCGACAAGCTCCGTCAGCCCCTCCATCTCCTCCTTCACGTCGATGAACGGGTAGCGGGAGTTCCGGAAGACGCGGAAGAGCCGGTCGACGCGAACGTCGACGCTGGACGGCTGCAGGAGCTCCTCCTCGTAGGGCTCGATGCCGATCCGGCCCTCGCCGAGGAGCCGTTTGATGGTGCGGTCGGAAAGGACCATGCGGACCGCCAATCTATAAGCTCCTGACGTGGCTACGACCCGGACAATCGACCTGAAGACAGACGTTCCAGGCCCGCGCAGCGCCGAGATTCTCGCCCGCAAGGAGCAGGTGATCGCGGAGCCGCTTTCCATCTACCTGCCGCTCGTGATCGCGGAAGCGCGCGGAGCGCTCCTCACGGACGTCGACGGCAACACGTTCGTCGACTTCGCGGGCGGCGTCGGCTGCATGAACGTCGGCCATTCGCACCCGCGCGTGGTCGAGGCGGTGCGCGAGCAGGCCGAGCGCTTCACCCACACCGACTTCACGATCATCCCGTACGAGAACTACGTCGGCCTGGCCGAGCGCCTGATCGAGCTCACCCCGATCTCCGGGGAGGTGCGCGCCGGCTTCTTCAACTCCGGCGCCGAGGCGGTCGAGAACGCCGTCAAGTTCGCGCGAGCCTACACGGGGCGCAAGGGTGTGATCGGCTTCGAAGGTGGCTTTCACGGCCGCACGCTGCTGGCGCTCAGCCTCACGTCCAAGACGCATCCGTACAAGGCGGGCCTCGGGCCGTTCGCACCGGAGGTCTACCGCGTCGCCTTCAACGACCTCGACGCGCTCGAGTTCGCCTTCAAAGCGCACGTGGCGGCCGAGGACGTGGCCGCGATCGTGTTCGAGCCCGTGCAGGGCGAGAGCGGGTTCATCGTTCCCTCGCAGGAGTTCGTCGCGGGCCTGCGCCGCCTCTGCGACGACCACGGCATCGTCATGGTTGCCGACGAGGTGCAGACCGGCTTCTGCCGCACCGGTAAGACCTTCGCCATCGAGCACTTCGGCGTCGAGCCCGACCTGATGACGATCGCCAAGTCGATCGCGGCGGGCCTGCCGCTCTCGGGCGTGCTCGGGCGGGCGGAGATCATGAACGCGCCCGGCGACAGCGCCGTCGGCGGCACATATGTCGGCAACCCCGTTGCCATCGCCGCCGCGCACGCCGTGCTCGACGTGATCGCCGAGGAGGGGCTGAACGAGCGCGCCCAGGCGATCGGCGACACGATCCGCGCACGCATGGAGGCCTGGCGCGACCGGTTCGACGCCGTCGCCGACGTGCGAGGTCTCGGCGCCATGCTGGCGATCGGGATCGAGCGCGACGGCAAGCCGGACGCCGACCTGGCCACGGCGGTTGCCGAGGGCGCGGCGCGCAAGGGTCTCCTGCTCCTGAAAGCCGGCATCTACTCCAACTGCATTCGCGTGCTCGTCCCGCTCGTGATCGAGGACGCGGAGCTCGAAGAGGCTCTCGGTGTGTGGGAGGAGGCTCTGCAGGAATCACTTGCCTAGGCCGTGCGGGGCGGTAGGGGCGACACTGTGGCGGTGAGGGTCGGAGAGGTCATTGCCGACCGCTACGAGCTCGAGGAGCTCGTCGGCGAGGGCGGCATGTCGAGCGTCTATCGGGCGCACGACACGGTGCTCGAGCGGAGGGTGGCCATCAAGGTCCTCCACGAGCACTACTCGAGCGACCCCGAGTACGTGGAGCGCTTCCGGCGCGAGGCACGCGCCATCGCGCGGCTCGCCCACCCGAACGTCGTCACGGTCATCGACCGCGGCGAGTGGGACGGGCGGCAGTTCATCGTCTTCGAGCACGTCGCCGGCGAGAACCTCAAGGCGGAGATCGAGCGTGTGGGCGCCCTTCCGGTCCGGCGTGCGCTCGTGCTCTCGATCCAGATCGCGCGTGCCCTCGCCTACGCGCACGAGCTCGAGATCGTCCACCGCGACGTGAAGCCGCACAACATCCTGCTCGACCCCGGCGGCGCCGCGAAGGTAACCGACTTCGGCATCGCGCGGACGCTCGACGTCGAGGAGGCGCTCACCCAGACGGGCACCGTGCTCGGAACCGGCCAGTACCTCTCACCCGAGCAGGCGAACGGCGACCGCGGCGACGAGCGCTCCGACCAGTACTCGCTTGGCGTCGTCATCTTCGAGCTGCTGACCGGTGAGGTGCCGTACACCGGCGGGAGCCTGATGGCGATCGCCATGCGCCATGTGAACGACCCGGTGCCGAGCGTGCGCGAGCGCAGGCCCGAGGTTCCGGCGCGTCTGGACTCGGTGGTGGCGTGCGCGATGGCGAAGAGCCCGGAGGACAGGTTCCCCTCCATGCCGGCGATGGTGGCATCCCTCGAGGCCTGCCTCGCAGAGCTTCCCACGGAGGCGCGCGCACGCGACCGGCAGGACGACACCGGTGTGATTGCCCCGCCGCCGAGCCCGCCTGCTCCTCCACAGGCGAAGCCGGCCGCCTCGCCGATTCCGACCCAGCGCGACCGCTCCCGACGGCGGCGGCCGCGCCGTGGCGGCATGCGCCT
>DAITAN010000059.1:0-10267 GCA_036824235.1 Gaiellaceae bacterium
TTTCCCAGCACCTCGTCCAGCTCGTGACCGACGAAGTCGTCGAGCTCGATGTCGCGGCGGCTGCGGCCACGAACCGCCACGACTTCGAGATCGCAGTCGAGCAGGCGCTCCGCCGCAAGCGTGTCGCTGAAGAGGGCAAGGGCGTGGCCGTCGACTTCGAGAGCCTCGCAGAGGACGAGGGAGAGCCCGAACCGGTGCCCGAGGAGGCGCCGGCGAACGGGTTGCGGCTCGCAGCCTCCGACCAATGAGGCGCCTATTCCCGGCTCTTCTCGCCGCGCTCCTGCTGGCGGCGGTTCCTGCGACCTCGTCCGGACAGGTCTTCTCCGTCGTGCGCGGCCAGCAGTCGCTGCCGAGCTACACGGTGCCGAACGGACCGGGCTCGATCCGCGTCCCGGCCAACCTCTCGGCCGCGCCCGCGCATCCCGAGGTCCGCTCGTACGAGCAGCTCCTCGCGCTCTGGCAGCGTGCCGGCGACGGCTACGGCGTCCCGTGGCAGGTCCTCGCGGCCATCAACAAAATCGAGTCCAACTTCGGCCAGAACATGGGGCCGAGCTCCGCGGGCGCCCTCGGCTGGATGCAGTTCATCCCGTCGAGCTGGATGCGCTGGGGAATGGACGGCGACGGTAACGGGATCGCCGACCCGTGGAACCCCGAGGACGGGGTCTACTCGGCCGCCCGCTACCTCGCCGCGGCCGGTGCCCACGACGACCTCGAGCGCGCGATCTTCGCCTACAACCACGCCCAGTGGTACGTCGACGACGTGATGGAGCTCGCGGCGACGTTCGGCGACGACCCGTTCGCGCTCGGCTCGCCGACCCTGGTCTCCCCGACCGTGGGGACGGCCGGCCTGGAGCAGGCGCGCCGGCGCATCGACAGCCTGACGCGCGCGATCGTCAAAGTGGGCCCCAGGCTCGACCGCCTCTCCTGGGAACGCGTGGAGGTCGAGCGCAAGGCCGGCGACCCGAACCTGACGCTGAAGCAGTTCAACAGGCTCGACCGCGAGCTGCGCCGGATCTCGGCCGCCGAGAACGACGCCCGCGCCGAGCGCGAGCGTCTTGAGGCCGAGATCGACGAGGCCACCGCCGCGCTCGCCGCGCTCGAGAGCCAGAGCTCGACGGTCGGCACCGGAATGGCCGGAAGCGCGCAGCCCACGATCGGCGGCTTCGTCTTCCCCGTCGGCGGCGGCCCCGAGATCGTCTCGGTCGCCCACGATCACCACGACTACCCGGCCGCCGACATCGCGGCTCCCCAGGGCACGCCTCTGTACGCGCTGGCCGACTCGACCGTCGTCAACGCCTTCCCGGAGAGCAGCGGCCGCTGCGGCATCGGCTTCACCCTTCGCCTCGGGAGCGGCGCCAACGTCGTCTACTGCCACCTCTCGTACCTCGAGCCTCACGTCGTCCCCGGCGCCGGCCTGGCTGCGGGAGCGCCCGTCGGCCGCGTCGGCTCGACGGGCAACTCGACCGGGCCGCACCTGCACCTCGCGTTCGTTCCCTCGAACAGGTATCCGCAGGACGAGCCCTGGTTCCAGGCCTATGCGGGGGTCGCGTTCCGCTGGCAGGACGCACCCACGCCGGAGCGCTCAGTTCTCCGCCCGACTCCCGGGGCGGTTGCTCCGGTGTCCGCCTCGGGCCCGGTGTACAAGGTGATCCGCACGCGGGTCATCGGGTTCACCACCAATTCCACCGGTTAGGGCTTGATTTTTCGCCGCGCCCTGCCGATGTGGAGGGCATGGCGGCCCGCATAGCTATGCTCGCTCCCCGGTTCATCGCGCTTGTCGTGATTTGGCTGCTGGCGTGGGCCAGCTTCTCGCTCGCGCAGGGCGGCACCCAGACGACGCCTCCGCCGGCGCCCGTCGCCGTCGAGGCCGAAAAGCCCGACGTTCTCGTGGTCCCCGACGTGCGCCGCCAGGCCTACGTCTTCGCCAAGGGAATCCTCCAGGACGCCGGCTTCGCCTGGCGCGTGAGCGGCGACGTGGACGGGTTCGCGGCCAACACCGTGCTCGTGCAGACGCCCGCGCCCGGTACCCGCGTGATCGACAACGGCGCGCCCGTGGTCTCCCTCCGGCTGGCACGCAGCTCGCAGTACGCCGAGCGCGGCGTTCCCGAGAACTCCGCTCCGTTCAGCGCGTCGAAGGTCGTGCTCCTCAAGGATTGGCAGGCCGAGCAGAAGAAGAACGCGCCGCCCGCCCCCGAGACTGCCCCGGCCGAGACGGCACCGGCGACCACCACGCCCGCCCCGACTCCGCCTGCCGAGACGACGCCCGCGCCCACGACGACCGAGCCGACCACGACGGCTCCGGCTGCCGCGCCGCCGCCGGCACAGGATCCCGCCTACCGCAAGCCCGATTTCACCGTCTCCGGCGCTCCGCAGGAGCCCGCCGACGAGATGCCGCTCCCGGCGCGCGCACGCGCCCTCGAGGAGCGAGCCGCCATGCTCAAGAAGCCCACCCGCAGGTTCGTCAACTTCTGGCTCTACCAGCATACCTGGATCGTCACCGGCGCCCGCTTCGGGTGGAAGGACGGGGACGTGGCGCTGAAGACGCTCATCCGCGTCGACGGCAGCCTCCAGGCTCGCTTCGGATTCGGCCGCCGCAGCCAGGCCGTCGCCCGCCGTGCTCTCGCATTTGTCGAGAGCAGGAAGGGCTAGGGCCGTGGCTCAGCGGCTTGCTCGGCTGCTCCGGGGGCAGCGTGGATACACGTTGATCGAGCTCCTCGCGGTGCTCACGATGTTCCTGACGATCGTGACCGCGCTGACGGCGCTCTTCGTCACGGGAGCGAAGGCCGAGCTCGAGTCGAACCGTCGCTTCCAGGCCCAGCAGGGTGCCCGCGTCGCGGTCGACAAGATGCGCCGCGAGATCCACTGCGCGAGCGCGCTCACGTTCACGAGCGCTTCGTCCGTATCGATCACGCTCCCGGCGGGCTGCCCATCCGCTGCCGGCACGCAGAGCACGGTCGTCTACGACACGGCTTCGGCGGGGACGAACCGCTACACGCTGCGCCGAAAGAAGGGCTCGGCCGCAGCGGTGGCGATCGCCGACTACCTCACGACGGGGAGCATTTTCTCGTACGTGGCGCCGTCTACGACGACGCTCGGGAAGCTCCACGTGGACATGTCGGTGAATCTCTACCCGAACGAGGCATGGAAGAAGTGGCGCCTTGTTACCGACATTGTCCTGAGGAACACCACCCGGGCCTAAATTCATTGATGCGGCTACTCAAACGCTTGCGAGCCCAAGAGGGCATTACGCTGGTCATGGCGATCGGCATTCTCGGCGTGCTCTCGCTCAGCGGCGCCACCCTGATCTACTACTCGACCGCGAACGCCCGGAGCGCAAGCGCTTCCAAGGGTTCCGAGACTGCGTACACGCTGGCCGAGGCAGGCATCGGGCAGGCCCTCTCCGTCCTCAACACGGCGCTCAACCCCCTCACCGGGTCGCTGCTCGCCTCGACGACCCTCCAGCTGGAGGGCGGCTCCGTCACGTACTCGGGGTCGCTGACCGGCGAGGTCTGGACGATCACGGCGACGGGCTCGGTGGTCAACCCCACCGGCGCTGCGCCGATCACGCGGACCCTGACTCGCAGCGCACAGGTCTACGGCCTGAACAGCGGCGCGAGCGTCGCTGCGTGGAGCCGGTGGTACGCGGATTCGACCTCGAGCTGCCTCACGATCGAGGACGTGAACATCAGGATGCCCATCGCCACACGCGGAAACCTCTGTCTGCGTGGCTCGGCCCAGGTCACGGGGTCGCTGACGACGCTCGAGGTAGGCGGCAACGTGACGATGACGCGCACCACGTCGTCGGGCACGCGCAACCCGAGCGCGGCCACCGGCTGGACGAGCTCCTCGAACGTGTACTCGAGCAACGGATCCGACGCGACCTACGCCATCGCAGCGAGCGGCCAGAGCGCGAACCTCGACGTCACCGGCTTCGGCTTCACGATCCCGGCCAACGCGACCATCATGGGCATCGAGGCCCAGATCGAGCGCGCCGCGAGCAACACGAACAGCATCGAGGACATCGACGTCTTTCTGCTCAAGGCCGGCGCCCCGTCCGGGAACGACAAGGCCAGCACGACAGACTGGACGACCTCCGACTCCACCCGCGCCTACGGCGACTCCGGCGATCTCTGGGGCACGACCTGGACGCAGGCACAGGTGAACGCGTCCAACTTCGGCGTTCGTCTGAGGGCGCGCAACCTGACGACCTCCAGCCGCACGGCCTCCGTCGACCACGTCCAGATCACGGTCTGGTACCAGCCGGTCCCCTCGACGACCATCGGCACCTCCGGTACGCCGCTGGCGGCGGTCCAGGTCACCGGGACCTGCAAGTTCGACACCGCGGCGGCGCACGCGCCGTGCACGAACGCGGACAAGGTCTACGCGAACACGATCGGCACGGCACCGCAGAACCTCTCGAAGCCTGCGGTCGACCTCGCGTACTGGTACGAAAACGCAAAGCCCGGCCCGAACAACAACTGCACCACCGGCAGCTTCCCCGGCGGCTTCGACAACAACAGCTATATGAACAACAGCCTCACCGGCTCCGCCGAGGTGACGCCGAGCAGCTCGAGCTACACGTGCCAGGTGAAGGACGCAAACAACAACATCCTCGGCGAGCTCTCGTGGAACCACGTCACCGACGTGCTCAAAATCAAGGGCACGATCTTCATCGACGGGGACTTCCGCTTCGACGACGACGGTGAGATCGCCCACTATCAGGGCCGCGGGATCATCTACGCGTCCGGCGACCTCGAGTTCGACGAGCTCGTCTGCGCCGGCGGCTCGGGCTCCACGAGCTGCGTCACGAACGGGATGCAGAACTGGGATCCGACCCAGAACATGATGATCGTGCTCGCCGGCGGCGACTCCGAGTACGACCAGGGAGGCACGCAGGCGCAGTCCGTGCCCTCGGGCTTCCAGGGCCTGATCTACGCCAACGGCGACTGCACCGTCCACGAGAACTTCCACACCAGCGGGCCGATCGTCTGCAACCGGATCCTGCTCCCCTCGGAGCCCTTCGGCTGGCCGACGTACTACGACTGGCCGCCGCTCGGCTCCCTCGTCGAGGGCCAGATGTACTCGGACCCGGAGACGGCCGGCGACTTCGTCGTCGTCCCCGGCCTCCAGTCGGGCTAGCCCTCAACGAGTCCCCGGCCTCCAGTCGGGCTAGCCCTCAACGAATCCCTGTCTCCGGCCGATAGGTGAGGAGATGAACGTCGCGCTCGCTTTTCTCGCCGTGCCGCCTGCCCTGGCGCTCGGGAGCTTCCTCAACGTCGTCGCCGCCCGCCTGCCCGAGGGGCGCTCGATCGTCAACCCACCCTCCGCCTGCGGCTCCTGCGGAACGCGGCTGGCCTGGCGCGACAACATCCCCGTCGTCTCGTACCTGCTCCTGCGCGGCCGCTGCCGGAGCTGCGGTGAGCGCATCGGCCTCCGTTACCTCGCCGTCGAGCTCCTCACGGCGCTCTTGGTCGCCGCCTGTTTCCTCGCCTTCGGGCTCACCGCCGACGCCTTCGTCGCCGCGTTCTTCGTCTCCGTCCTCGTCGTGCTCTCGGCGATCGACGTCGAGCGCCACATCCTCCCCGACAAGATCGTCCTCCCGTCCGCGGCAATCGTCCTCGTCGCCCAGATCGCCATCCACCCTGACCAGGCTCTGGAGTGGATCCTGGCCGCCCTCGGCGCCTCGTTCTTCCTCTTCGCCGCCGTCCTGGCCTATCCCAAGGGAATGGGCATGGGCGACGTCAAGCTGTGCCTCCTCCTCGGCGCGGCGCTGGGCAAGCTCGTCGTCGTTGCGCTCATGGTCGGGATGCTGCTGGCGCTCGTGCCCGCGATCTACCTCCTGGCCCGCCACGGCGGCGCCGCGCGCAAGATGGCGATCCCATTCGGGCCGTTCCTCGCGCTCGGGTCGGTCTTCGCCCTCTTCTTCGGCGAACCTCTCCTGGACGCGTACCTGCGCGGCACGGGCCTCTAGCGACGAGCTACATCCCCCCTCTTGGGGATGGACGCTGCCGCGCCGATAACTCCTAGAGATGGAGTTCGAAGAGCTTCAACCACTCCGTAGAACGGGGGCGGGCGACGGTGAGGAGTCGCCGGGGATCGAGCCGCAGTACCCGCCTGGCGCGGGCATCCCCGAGAACCGCATCGCGCACTTCGTCGCCGAGCTGCTCGAGACGACCGGGCTGATCCCGCTCGACCGTCTTGCCGGCGCACGCTCGCGTGCGGGCGCCGGTTCGATCGCCCAGGCGATCATGGAGGAGACGCCCACGTCGGCGGCCGAGCTGCTCATCCCCGGCCAGCGCACAGCCGCTGCGACCGCGAGCGACGAGGCCCGGGCGATCGCCGAGCGGCACCACCTTCCGTTCATCGACCTGGGCGCCGTCGGCGTCCAGAAGGTCGCCGCCGAGTCGATTCCGCCCCACGTGCTGGAACGCGCGGGCGCGATCCCGTACCAGGTCTCGGGGGACAAGCTTCGCATCGCGGTTGCAGACCCCACGAACGTGCAGGCGATCGACGAGCTCCGGCTCGCCACGCGCTTCATGCTCGAGATCGGCGTCGCAGCGGCCGAGGAGATCGAGCTCGAGCTCAAGCGCCTCCAGGCGGCCAAGGACGCCTGGGACCGCGCCGCGCTCGTCGAGGAGGAGTTCGACCTCGGCGCTGAGGACGAGGAGGACGGCGACGACCTCGAGGCCGACGACGGCGTCTCCGACGCTCCGCTCGTCCGCCTCGTGAACTCGATCATCCTCCAGGCCGCCGAGGACGGGGCCAGCGACATCCATTTCGACCCCCAGGACGATGCGCTCGTCGTGCGGCTCCGCGTCGACGGCGTTCTGCACGAGGTCCAGCGGATCCCGAAGAGGCTCTCTCCAGGCGTCACCACCCGCCTCAAGGTGCTTGCGAAGCTCGACATCGCCGAGCGACGTAAGCCGCAGGACGGCCGCATCTCCCTGAACGCAAAGGCGGCCGGCCGCCTGCTCGACATCCGTGTCGCGGTCCTGCCGACGGTCGAGGGCGAGGGCGTCGTCATGCGCCTTCTCGACAAGTCGAGGCGGCCGCCGACGCTCGCCGAGCTCGGGCTTTCCGAGGAGATGCGCGACATCTTCGAGGAGGTCGTCGTGAAGCCGACGGGGGCGCTGCTAGTCACCGGGCCGACCGGATCCGGTAAGTCGACGACGCTCTATGCGTCGCTGAACGAGATCAACCGCTCGGAGATCAACATCATCACCGTGGAGGATCCGGTCGAGTACCGGCTTGCCGGCCTCAACCAGGTGCAGGTGAACGTGCGCGCGGGGATGACCTTCTCCGCGGCGCTGCGCTCCATCCTCCGCTCCGACCCCGACGTGGTGATGGTGGGGGAGATCCGCGATGCCGAGACCGCCAAGATGGCCGTCGAGGCCGCCCTCACCGGTCACTTCGTCCTCTCGACGCTCCACACCAACGACGCCCCGAGCGCCCTGACGCGCCTCAACGAGATGGGCGTCGAGCCGTTTCTCACCGGCGCGGCCGTGACCGCAGTGCTCGCCCAGCGGCTCGCGCGCAAGCTCTGCACGCACTGCTGCGAGATGTACATGGCCACGCGCGAGGAGATGCTCGAGGCGCGCTTCACGCCCGAGCAGGCCGCCTCGGCGGACGGCGTCGGCCTCTACCGCAAGCGCGGCTGCCCGCGGTGCAACCAGACCGGCTACAAGGGCCGGATCGGCATCTACCAGCTCATGGTCATGAACGAGGAGATCAGCCGGCTGGCCGCGCAGCACGGGAGCCGTGAGGAGCTCGAGCGCGCTGCTCTCGAGACCGGCATGAAGACCCTCTGGGACGACGGCCTCTCCAAGGTCGTCTCGGGCCTCACCTCGCTCGAGGAGCTGGCCCGCGTCCTCGTCTAGCCCTCCGCGTGCGGAGGGCTAGAGCGTGTCGTCCGGGATGATGCGCGTCCCGCCGATCTCTGCCGCGATCTCGGTGTAGATGCGCGTCAGGTCGCCGGGGTTCGGCTGGTTGTAGAAGGTTTCGATGTTCGAGGCCATCTGCTGGAGTGCCGAATACGCGGTGATCGAGGGGGACTCGAGCGCGCCGGTATAGGACTGGCACCGGTTGGCCCCACCGCCCAGCGCATCCAGGTCGTAGCCGATCGTGTAGACGAGCGTTCCTGCGGCCTTGACGGAGGCGGCCGAGGTGACGCCTTGTGCGCACGGCCGGCGCCGGTACGGGGAGGTCGTCGAGTAGTACGTCGGGCCGGTGTTCGCCGCGCCGTCCGAGAACATGATGATCACGTTCTGGACGCCCGGACGACCACGCGAGCTCTGCAGCTCGGCCTGTGCCTGCTCGATCGCGTTCGCGTATGCCGTCGTCCCGCCGCCCTTCTGGCAGTTGATCGTCGAGACGAGGCGCGAGCCGGTGTTCAGGTTGTCGCCGGTCTTGTAGTCCATCGAGAGCTGGACGACGTTGTAGACGGCTGACGTGGAGTTGTAGTTGGCCTCGGCAGGCGTGTTGCAGCGGTTGCCGCTGCTCGTCGCCGGTGGGAACACGGTGAGGCCGATCTTGTGCATGGCCGGGTCCATGTACTGGACGAACTCGAGTAGGCCGTTGCGCGCGTTCACGAGGTCCGGGCAGGAGGGCTGGCTGTTGCCGTTCGAGTCCTGGCACATCGATCCGGTCCGGTCGAGGACGAGCATGATGTCCAACGGTCTCGAGGAGCACGGCGAGCACGCCGTCGCCTTGGCCCGGATCGTGAACTCGTCGATGCCGAGCACTCTGGCGAAGATCGTGGGCACCTTGGTGGTCTGTTCCACCACCACCGTGTTCACCGGGCTGCAGGGGGCGAACGAGAGGCACTTGGTGGTCACGACCGTGGTCACGGACGGAAGCTTGTTGTTGTCGTTGCGCGCGCCGTCCCTACCGCTGTAGTTCTGCGCGTAGGTCTGCGCGGCCGCGGGGTCGGGCAGCTCGAGCGCTCCGGCAGTCGCCGCCGCGTCCGCGGAGGCCTGCAGGTGCCGCTTGATCAGATAGGCGCGCCCGACGTCCACGACGAGGGCTGCGGATCCGAGGAGGACTACCAGAACGACGACGAGCAGGACAATTACCTGTCCTCGCTCGCTGTGCCGCAGGAGCGCGATTCGATTCGGCATGTTTCCGCTCCTGTTCCAGTTGCTGGAACGTTCGGGGTCCCGCTTACCCTCGAACTGTGGCCTTGGTCGGCGTTTTGGGAAGCCCCCGATGAGGGGATTCGCCACGTTCGCGCCTAGGTGACGTCGCAGCCCAGATACTCCAGGGTCGTGATGGTCTCCCGGATGAAGAGATCCGCTTCGTCGCGCGTCCCGAAACGGTAGGGACCGGGGCGTAGCGGCTCGACCCGCAGGCCGCCGAGCGGGTAGACCTCGCACTCCACGAGGTAACCGCTGGGATCCTCGACGTAGCGCAGGCGAACGACCTCACGGTTGTCCTTGCGCGCCGAGCGCAACGCGAGTTCCTGTGCCGCGCCGTCCGTCGCGCGGGCGCCCTCGCTCATCACCGGGCGTTGGTGACGGCCTGTGCGACCGTCACGCGGTCGACGTGCCCGGCGAAGTGCGACTTGAGCTTCGGCCCTCGTACGAACACGAGCACCGTCGGCGTGTCCAGGACCTCGTACCCGATCGCCATTGCCGCGACCTGTGCCTCGCGCTTGACGTTGACTGCCACGAAGCCTGCCCCAGCGTCGAGCGCGGCCGCGCGGGCCTCGACGACAGTCTCGTTGTCGACCGACGACCCGGGCGCGTAGAAGACCACGACGACCGTGCGGTACCGCAGGAGCATCCACTCCAGGCTGTCCGTGGCTTGAACGTCCCTGAGGTATTTGGCCGAGTCACTCGCGCAGACTCTGGCTCCGAGCTTGCGGAAGGTCTTGGCCGGCTCCTCGCCGGGGATGTCGGTGGTCTCAACGATCTCAGCCGCGCGCACGTATTCCCGAGCCTTGAGTGCCTGGTGTGCCCGGCGGAGGGCGATCGCGACCTGGCGGTACTGGCTCTGGAGCTCGAGGACGACGGCCTTCTTTCCCTGCGGCCAGCCGAGTGCTACGAGGGCCGGGTTGAAGAAGCGGAAGTGCTTGTCGAGCCGGGCGAAGGACTGGATGAGCTCCTTGCGCGTCATGGGCCTGGTGAGGGCCTGGCCTTCGAGGCCGGCCTTGCGGCAGAGATCGTCCGCGCCGGTTGCCCAGGCCTCGGCCGTCACGGGCCCGGGCTTGGACCCCGCGGGCTGAGCGGGCGTCGCGGGGGCCGCCGCGGTCGTCGTCGCGACCGGAGCC
>DAITAN010000060.1:0-10245 GCA_036824235.1 Gaiellaceae bacterium
AAGCGGAAGATGTTGTCGATGAAGAGGAGGACGTCCTGTCCCTGGTCCCGGAAGAGAAGGCGCCGCGCTCCTCCGCGAAAAGCGCCGCGGCAACGGCGAGGCGCGTCGCGGTTCCGGGGAGCCGCGCAGTGGACGGAATGACGAGGATGTTGAAGTTCGTGTCGGCGAGGGCATCCAGCGAGCGGAGCGGCCGAGCTTCGTCCAGGGCGACGACGTAAGCCCGCCTTCCCCCGTTGTCGAAGAAAAGGCGTACGGCATCTCCTACCTCGCCGTCGACGCTCCCGGTGGTGCGCTCGAGCTCGGACAGCGACGTGACCAGAAGCGGCGTCTCGCGCGCGCCGCCGGGGAGAGCGCCGACGATGGCGGCAACCGAAGTCGGCGCAGCCACGATGGGATCGCGGGGCCGGCGCGGCCGCGCCATCAGACGAGCGTCTTCGCCACGTCGCCCATGCGCTCGAAGCGGACGCCGAGCTCGCGGCCGTGCTCGACGAAGGTGTCCAGCATCGCCATCCGGTGGCCGCGCCCGATCACCTGCGGGTGCATCGTCACGGTGAGGATGCCGCCGTCGACGTTCGCGTCCATCCAGTCGAGCTCCCCCTGCCAGATCTCCAGCACGTCGCTCGCCGTGGCCCCGCCCTTGCGGTACGGGTCGAAGTTGAACTGGAAGTGCACCCAGTCGTCGAGCTCGAAGGAGAGCGGTAGCTCCCAGACGCTCATCTCCCGCCCGCGCACGAGCGGCTCGCCCCGGGCGACCTTGTCGCCGATGCGCGGATGGAAGGGCCGGTAGTCGTCGGCCATCAGGCTCGAGTCGTAGAGGAAGCCGTGCTCCTCCACGAGCGGGAGCGTCGACTCCGAGAGGTCGGCCGAGGGGGCGCGGAAGCCGAGCGGCTTCACGCCTATGCCCTCGAGGACTGCGAGGGCGCGCTCCATGTCCGCCCGCTCCTCGTCCGCGCTCTGGAGGCTCGGGTCGATGTGCGCGTAGGAGTGGTGGGCGATCTCGTGGCCGGCCTCGAGGATCGAGGCCACCTCCTCGGGGAACGACTCCACGGTGTGGCCCGGCACGAAGAACGTGGCGTCGAGCTCGCGCTCCTTCAGGAAGGTCAGGATGCGCGGGACGCCGACGCGCGCGCCGTACTCGCCGCGGTAGAGCATCGCGGGCGTGACGCGGTCGTATGCGAGCCAGACCGAGAGCGCGTCGAAGTCGAAGGTGAGGCAGACCCTGCTTTGCGGCACGGGAGGATGCTACGCGAGGCGCTGCCTACAATCAGTCCATGGAGGACCCGGCACCGCTCACCGTCTCGCTCGAGCCTCTCGACGACCATCTGATCGTCGAGCCGACCGAGGAGGACGTCGAGACGCGGACGGGGCTGATCATCCCGCAGAGCGCCGAGGCCGTCTGCCGCTCGGGGATCGTCACCGCGGTCGGGTCCGAGGCGAGCGGGATCGATCCAGGCGACAAGGTGCTCTTCCCCAAGGACGCCGGCTACGACGTCCGCCTCGGCGGCGTGGAGTGCAAGGTGCTCCGCCGGTCGCAGCTGATCGCCCGCGTGCACGACTGAGCCCTCGCGGTTCGGACGTTTCGCGGACGCCGAGCTGGTAATAACTCCCTGGACATGGCGAGAGCGATCTGGTCAGGCACGATCGCGTTCGGGCTCGTGAGCGTGCCCGTGCGCATGGAGAGCGCCGTCGAGGAGCACAAGCTCCACTTCAACCTCGTTCACGAGCCGGACGGGGGCCGCATCGGCTACCAGAAGGTCTGCAAGAAGGAGGACAAGCCGGTCGACGACGACGAGATCGTCAAGGCTTTCGAGATCCGGAAGGGGAAGTGGGTCTACCTCGAGGCCGAGGACTTCAAGGGCGCGGCGCTCGACCAGGCGCAGAAGACGATCGACATCCGCGCGTTTGTCGAGCAGGAGGAGATCGACCCGATCTTCTTCGAGCGCACGTACTACCTGGCGCCGAAGGACGGCGGGGAGAAGGTGTACGTGCTCCTCGCGCGGGCGATGGAGGAGTCCGGGCTCGTGGCCGTGGCCACCTTCGTCATGCGCGACCGCCAGCACCTCGGGTGCCTCCGCATCCGGGACGGCGTCATCACGCTCGAGCGCATGCACTTCGCCGACGAGATCCGGCCTGCGAAGGGCCTCGCGCCGAAGGGCGTGCGCGTGGACAAGAAGGAGCTCGAGATGGCGAGCCAGCTCGTCAAGCAGTTCTCGGGCGCCTTCAAGCCGGAGGCATTCTCCGACACCTACCGCGACACGCTCGTCAAGATCATCAAGGCGAAGGAGAAGGGCGAGACCGTGTCGGTCGCCGAGGAGGAGAAGCTCGAGCCGCCGGTCGACCTGATGGCCGCGCTGCGCGACAGTGTGGACGCGGCGAAGAAGAGTCGCGGCAAGGCCCGCAAGCCGCGGAAGGCGAAAAGCAAGGCCGCATGAGGACGCGGCCCCTTCCGCACTGAGCCTCCTCGCGGTAGCCGGCCCGGGATTCGACGTCGGGGACGCCTACGCGCTCGCGCTCGCGTTCCTCGGGATCGCGGTCTTCGCCGCGATCGGCGCGCTCTCGAGCCAGCGCGAGCGCGCCTTCTCGGCAGCTCTCATCTACCTGGCTCTCGGCCTCGTGGCCGCCGTCGTCATCCGTGCGTTCGATATTCCGTGGCTCGACCCGGTCGACGACGCGGAGATCGTTATGCGGCTCGCCGAGTTCGCGGTCGTCGTTGCGCTCTTCTCCACGGGCCTGAAGCTCGACCGCGAGCTTTCGTGGCGGACGTGGGGCTCCGTCGTGCGGCTGCTCGGCGTCGTCATGCCGCTCACGATCGCCGCGGTTGCGCTCTTCGGCGTCGGTGTCATGGGCCTCCCGCTCGCTGCAGCCGTAGTGCTCGGTGCCGCGCTCGCTCCGACGGACCCGGTTCTTGCGGGCGACGTCGGCGTCGGCCCGCCCGGCGAGGAGGACGAACGCGAGCCGCACTTCGCGGTCACCGCCGAGGCCGGGCTCAACGACGGGCTCGCCTTCCCGTTCGTGGCGCTCGGGCTCTTCCTCGCACTCGACGATCGTGGCGGGAACTGGGTGGTCGAGTGGATCCTGGCCGACGTCGTCTACGCGGTGCCGGTCGGGCTCGCGCTGGGCGGCGCCGGCGGGTACGCGATCGCTGCAGTCGTTCTCTGGCTGCGTGACCGCCGGTTGCTCGGCAGCGAGTTCGACGGCTGGGTCGCCGTCGGTGCCGTGCTCGTGCTCTACGGCGTGACGGAGCTCGTCGGGGCCTACGGCTTCCTCGCGGCGTTCGCGGGCGGGCTCGGCTTCCGCCGCTACGAGCGCGACCACGAAGCCAACGAGCGCGTTCATCAGGGAGCGGAGGTCGTGGAGAAGTTCTCCGAGCTCGCGGCCATCCTCCTCCTCGGGAGCATGGTCACGATCGCCGGCTGGGCGGAGGCCGGCTGGGCGGGGGCGGCCCTCGTGCCGTTCCTGCTCCTGGCCGTGAGGCCGGCCGCCGTCTTCCTCGGCTTCTTGGGCTCGGGCTTGCCGCTGCGGGAGCGCGCGTTCCTCGGCTGGTTCGGCGTGCGCGGAGTCGGCTCGCTCTACTACGTGGCCGTTGCCCTCGTCGCCGGCTCGCTGGCACTCGAGGATGCGCAGACGATCTTCTGGGCGGTGGCGGCGTGCGTCGTCGCATCCATCGTCGCGCACGGCATCACGGGAGCTCCGGCCGTCAGCCGGTTGACCCGGCGGGCGTAGGCCTAGGCCCAGCCGAGCTCGGCGATGCGGTCCTCGTCGATCCCGAAGTGGTGTGCGATCTCGTGGACGACCGTGATGCGGATCTCGTCCTCGAGCAGCTCGGGGTCGTCGCCGAACTCCTCCTCGAGCGGGATCCGGTAGATGGCGATCTTGTCCGGAAGCGCCCCGTCGTAGCCGTCGATGCCGCGCTCCGTGAGCGGGATGCCGAGATAGAGGCCGAAGAGGTCGGGATCCTCGTCGTTCTCGTCCTCGACGACGATCTCGACGTTCGACATCGCGTCGCGGAGCTTGGCCGGGAGCGATTCGAGCGCCGCCCGAACGTGGTCCTCGAAGGTCACGGTCTCAGTATCTCGACCGCGGACGGCCCGCGGCGAATATGCGCGCGGTGAGGATGCCGAAGACGATGCCGCCGATGTGCGCGAAGTACGCGACCCCACCGCTCTCCTGCGCGCCGACGAACGAGAGCCCGCCCACGAGGGCCTGCATCACGAAGTAGATCCCGAGGAAGACGAACGCAGGGAGCGGAAAATCGGGAAGATGTAGGTGAGCACCCGCCCGTGCCGGAAGAGGACGAAGTAGGCGCCGAGCACGGCGGAGATCGCCCCGCTCGCGCCGAGGTTCGGGATCGAGGCGTCGGCCTGCGTGCCGAACCCGAGCGTTACCGCGGACTGCGTCGCCATCGCGGCGACGCCCCCGAGCACGTAGAACGCGATGTAGCGCGGCCGCCCGAGCGTGTCCTCGACGTTGTTCCCGAAGATCCAGAGGAACAGCATGTTCCCGAGCAGGTGGAGCCAGCCGGCGTGCAGGAACATGGCCGTGAAGAGGGTGACGAGCCAGCCCGCGCCGGCCGTCGGGCACGACTCCTCGACCTCGCACGGTCGGAAGGCAAATCCGTCGACAGACGAGAAGAAGCTGCTGCCCTGGCCGGCGCCCTGGTAGAGGGCGAACACGAGGACGTTCGCGACGATCAGGGCGACGGTGACGACCGGGAACCGCCGCGTCGGGAGGTTGTCCCGGAGCGGGAGCACGCTGTCGGGAGGCCTACTTGATGACGAGCGCCATCAGGGCCTTCTGGGCGTGCAGGCGGTTCTCCGCCTGGTCCCAGACGGCCGAGTTGGGCCCGTAGAGCACGTCCTCGGTGATCTCCTCGCCGTAGTGCGCCGGAAGGCAGTGGAGGACGATCGCGCGCTCGCTCCCCAGGGCGACCATGTCCTGGTCGATGCCGTAGCCGGCAAGGTCGGCGAGATGCTTCTCGTGCCCTTCGTCCTGGCCCATGCTCGTCCAGACGTCGGTGTAGAGGACGTCGGCGCCGCTCGCCGCCGTGCGCGGATCATTCGTCAGCTCGACTGACGAACCGGAGACGTTGGCAGCTGTCTTCGCCCAGCCCACGACCTCCTCGGAGGGCTCGTAACCGGCCGGCGTCGCGGCGACGAAGTCCATCCCGAGCTTGGCGCAGGCGACCATGAGCGAGTGGCAGACGTTGTTCCCGTCGCCGAGGTACGCCACCTTGACGCCCTCGAAGCCGCCGAGCCGCTCGCGGATCGTCAGCACGTCGGCGAGGGCCTGGCACGGGTGGAACTCATCGGTGAGGCCGTTGATGACCGGGATGCCGGCATGCTTGGCGAGCTCGTCGACATCCGCCTGCTTGAACGTGCGGATCATGATCCCGTCGAGGTAACGGGAGAGCACGACCGCCGTGTCCTTGATCGTCTCCCCGCGCCCGAGCTGGAGGTCGCCTGCGGCGAGGTAGAGGCCCGTGCCGCCGAGCTGGGAGATGCCGACCTCGAAGCTCACTCTCGTCCGGGTGGACGGCTTGTGGAAGATCATCCCGAGCGTGCGGCCCTCAAGGAGCGTGTGGGGGATGCGCTCGCGCTGGCGGGCCTTAAGCCGGTCGGCATGGTCGAGCACGAGGACCAGCTCCTCCGGCGCCCAGTCGTTGACGCGGAGGAAGTCGCGGCCTTTCAGGTGCGCCGGAATCACGCGCGCATCCTAATTCGCGTCCCCGTCAGACCGTTCCGGACAGCATCCGCGCTCGTGATCAGCGCCTCGCCGCCCGTCTGGCTTACGAACGCGAACGCGGCCTCGACCTTGGGGCGCATGCTTCCGGCGGGGAGCGTGTCCACGATGCCCGCGTCCTGGTCGGGGCTCAGCTCGGCGATCGGCTCGCCCGGATCCTCGTCCTGGCCGAACTCGCGGTAGACGCCGGGCACCTGGGTGAGGACGACGAGCCGCTCGGCGCCGAGCCCGACGGCTAGGAGCGCGGAAGCGTGGTCCTTGTCGATGACCGCGTCGATTCCGTCGAAGCCCTTGTCGCGGCGCACGACAGGGATGCCGCCGCCGCCGACCGCGATCGCGAGCTGACCCGCCGCGAGCAGCGTGCGCACAGCCTCGAGCTCGACGATCTCGAGGGGACGCGGCGAGGGCACGACCCGTCGCCACCCGCGGCCGGCGTCCTCACGGAGCGTCCAGCCGCGGTCGCGCTCCAGCTCCTCCGCGCGCGGGCGGTGGTAGTACGGGCCGATCGGCTTCGTCGGGTTGTCGAACGCCGGGTCGCCGGGATCGACGACGACGTGGGTCGCGACGACGACGACGGGCCGGCCGGTGGCGGGCGCGAGCTCGGCCGCGGCCAGGGTCCCGATCTCGGCCTGCGTCTGCGCGACTGCGACCCAGAGCGGCAGCGGCGGCGCCTCGGCGGCCGCGAGCTCCTGACGGAGCAGCTCGTTTCCGACCTGGGGGCCGTTCCCGTGCGTGACGACGAGCTCGCCGTCGAGAAGCGGCGCCACGGCGTCGAACGTCGTCGCCAGGTTGGCGCGATGCTCGGCCGCGGTCCCGCGCTGGCCGGGGCCGAGGAGCGCGTTCCCACCGAGCGCCAGGACCGTCAGCACCCTGGTCCCACCTTGCGTTTCACACGCACAAGCACGAGAGGCGAGGTTTTCGCGCTCGGGAGCGGTCGTTCCTCTTTGTGCGCGCGGCCGTTGGGCTCAGGCGAGCGCGGTGCTCGGCTCGATGATCCCGCGCGCTTCGAGGATGGAGGTCAGCGTCGGCTCGCCGAGCTCCTGGAGGCGATAGGTGACGCGCAGCGCAGGCTTGTCGATGTCGATCACGCGGCGGAGGTCGATGGGCGTCCCGATGAGGACGAGATCGGCGTCCGAGCCGGCGATCGTCTCCCGCAGCTCCTCCATCTGCTTGCGCCCGTAGCCCATCGCCGGCAGGAGCTCGGCGACGTGCGGATAGGCCTCGAACGTCTTTTGGATCGAGCCGACCGCGAACGGCCGTGGGTCGACGAGCCCCGCCGCCCCGTGCTGCTTGGCCGCTAGCACGGCGGCGCCGTAGGTCATCTCGCCGTGCGTGAGCGTCGGCCCATCCTCGACGGCGAGGACGCGCTTCCCGCGAATCTCGTCGGTGCGGCCGTCTTCGACGTGGAACGGGGAGGCGGCGAGGACGACGTCGGCCTCGGGGTTCAGCCGGTGGATGGAGTCGAGCACGGCCTCGACGCCCTCCGGCGGAGCCGTGTCCGTCTTGTTCACGACGCAGACGTCGGCCATCCGGAGGTTGGTCTCGCCCGGGTGGTAGCGGAGCTCGTGGCCGGGGCGGTGCGGGTCGCAGACGACGATATGCAGGTCGGGCTTGATGAACGGCGTGTCGTTGTTGCCGCCGTCCCAGACGATCACGTCGGCCTCTTCCTCGGCGCGCGAGAGGATCGCCGCGTAGTCGATCCCGGCGAAGACCAGGTTGCCCTCGGCGAGGTGCGGCTCGTACTCCTCGCGCTCCTCGATCGTGCAGTCGGCCGCGTCGAGGTCCTCGTAGCGCTCGAAGCGCTGCACGGCCTGCTGCGTCAGGTCGCCGTAGGGCATGGGGTGGCGGAGCACGGCCACGCGCTTGCCCGCCTCGTGCAGGAGCCCCGCGACGTACCGGGTCGTCTGGCTCTTGCCCGATCCGGTGCGCACGGCGCAGATCGCGACCACGGGCTTGTCCGAGGGGATCATCGTCGCGCGCGGCCCGAGCAGCTCGTAGTCGGCTCCCGCAGCCATGGCCAGCGAACCGATGTGCATAACGTGCTCGTGCGTCACGTCCGAGTAGGCGAAGACGACCTCGTCCACGTTCTCGCGCCTGATCAGGTCGGCGAGCTCGTCCTCGGGGAAGATCGGAATCCCCTCCGGGTAGCGCTCGCCCGCGAGGGCGGCCGGATACACGCGGCCCTCGATGTCAGGGATCTGCGTGGCGGTGAACGCCACGACCTCGACGTCCTCGCGTCCCCGGTAGACGACGTTGAAGTTGTGGAAGTCCCGGCCGGCCGCGCCGGCGATGACGATCCGCCTCATGCGGATACCTCCTCGCGAATTCGCTCGGTCACGGCCCCCAGCTCGAGACGAGCCCCCGCCACCTGGTCCAGCAACTCGGCCGCAGTCAGCCGCTGGCCCTCGCTCCAGAGCTCCTTGAGCAGGGAGCCCGCCTCCGGCCTCGTGAACCACGCGCGTCCGAACTCCTCGCGCAGGAACGACCGGAGCTGCGCGTGGAGCGCCCAGGCGCGCAGGTAGCACGACGCGTAGAACCCCCCGTCGACGTCGGCGAGGAAGTCGGCCGGCGACGGCTCGATCTTCGTCGCCTCGCGCAGCCACTCGACGTAGCGCGCAGGCATCTCCTCGAGGTCGACTTCTCCGTGGAGCTCGATCTCGTACAGGAGCTTCGCCGAGTAGCGGCGCACGAAGTAGAGGAGCCCGACCGCGGCCTCGCGCGCGAAGTCGTCCAGCCCCGCGAAGTCGAGGCGCCGCGAGAGCCAGGCCGTGTCGTTGATGAGGTGCTCGAGCAGCATCGCCCAGCCCTCGGTGACCGAGTTGTCCCCGAGCCGCCGGAACTCGACGGGGAGATCGCGCGAGACGTGGGCGAAGTGCTCGGCGTGCCCGGCCTCGTGGAAGAAGGCGTGCCAGTCGTCGGGGCCGCCGATCGGCTTGATCACGAGCATGACGCGCTCGGGCACCTCGATCGGCGCGCAGAACGCCCGCGGGCTCTTCTTCGGGCGCGGCTCCAGGTCGAGATGGACGTTCTCCTGCGCCCGCAGGTCGATCCCGAGCCCGTCGAGCGTCCACTCGAGAGCCGCGACCATCCTGTCCCCCGGAAAGCCCGCGTCCCACTCGCTCGCGCGGAAGACGCGCGGGACGTCGAAGCGCTGCGCCTCTTCGAGCGTCACGCCCGCGCGGCGGCGCAGGAGCGGGTCGAAGGCGGCAACGTAGAGATCCTCGGTCTCGGCGAGGAAGGTCCTGCATTGCTCGGCCAGGTCGTCGAGCGGGAACCCGAAGCGGTCGTAGAGCGCCCGGTAGGTCGGAGCGCCGAGCGCGCGGGTGCCCTCGCGGCGCTTCTCGTCCAGCGCGATCCAGCGCGGCGTCAGTCGCTCGTGGGTGAGCGCGACGCGCGCGGCATCGAGCTGCTCGCGCTTGCCACGGTCGGGCTCGTTCGCGATCGCGGGGCGCAGCATCCGGTAGGGGATGTCCTCGCCGCCCACCGACGCCGTGAGCGAGGCCTCAAGGCCGGCGATCTCCTCGGCCTCCGCACGCGTCAGGTTGCCGAGGTAGCCCTCGCAGGCGAAGCGCCAGAGCTCGGTCTCGCCGTGCCCTCCCTCGCCGGCCGCCTCGGCCAGGCGGGAAGCGGCGTCGAGCGTCGTCAGATCGGAGAAGCGCTCGTAGATGGACTCGAGCTCGAAGCCCTCTTTCAGGCCTGCGTAGTGGAGGTAGTGCTCCTCGTCGAGGGCGGCGATGAACCGGTCCGCCTCGTCGCGGTACGCCTCGAGGCTTCTCGGTGGGGCCGTCGCCATGGGTCGCGTAGGATACCCGCCCGTGCGGGAGATCCAGCTGACGACGGAGCGCAAGACGCAGCTCCTCGACATCACCGCCGGGGTGCGCGAGGCGCTCGGCTCGGATGCCGAGGGGAGCGCCGCCCTGATCTACGTCCCGCACACGACGGCCGGCGTCGTCATCAACGAGAAGATCGACCCTGACCTGCTCACGGACTTCGAGATGGCGCTCGAGGGCATCGTCGACGACGGCTGGTCGTGGAAGCACGTCGACGCCGACGGGCCCAACGCGCCGTCCCACGTCCGCGCGTCCGTCGTGGGGCCGCAGGTGCTCGTGCCCTTGAAGGACGGCGACCTCGCCCTGGGCACCTACCAGGGCATCTTCTTCTGTGAGTTCGACGGCCCGCGCACGCGGAAAGTTCTCGTCGCCAGCCTGATCTAGGTCGGGGCCCGGCTAGGCTCTCCGGGTGTCCGTCCCCGTCAAGAAGGACCAGGAGATCGATCTCCGGATCGATTCGCTTGCCTACGGCGGGCGCGGCGTCGCGCGGCTGAACGGCTTCGTGGTCTTCGTGAACCGGGCGCTTCCAGGCGATGTCGTGCGCGCGCGCGTGACGAAGGTGAAGAAGAGCCACGCCGAGGCGGTCTCGGTCGCGGTCGTCGAGCCGGGCGCACCGCGCGTCGACGCTCCCTGCGTGCACTACCCGGAGTGCGGCGGCTGCCGCTTCCAGGATCTC
>DAITAN010000061.1:0-10208 GCA_036824235.1 Gaiellaceae bacterium
GCTTGGGGGCCGTCGTGTCCGGCTCGGCGTCGACGGGGGAAGGCCCGAGGTACGGGTCTCCGCCCAGGAAGGCGCCGACAACTGCAGCCGGATGGAAGTCGAGCATGTCGTGGCGGCGAGGTTTCATGCCTACTTGACGCCCACGACGCCGCGATTCTTCCCCTCGGTATGAATCGCGTATTAAGCGTGCGTTAGGAGAGCCCATTCCCCCGCTCGGGGGACAACCATGGATTCGCTACAACCGAAGCTGGAGATACATCAGCGGAAGGAACAGGAAATGCCTGCGGTTGAACTCGAAATCCAAATTGACCCAGAAGCGGAGCTCGTGCGCGCTTGGCGGATCGAGGAGCTCGTGCGTGCCGGCTACACGCCGGAGCACGCGCAGGAACTGGCCGACATGAACCACGTCGACCTGCACCTGGCGACCAACCTCCTGCGCCAGGGCTGCTCGCCCGAGCTCGCACTCCGCATCCTGGTCTAGGGCCTCCCGGGTCCCGGGATCGGCGGCCTAGCCGCTGAATCCCGCACGGCGAGACGGTAGTCTCTCGCCCCGTGGCAGTGCTGGGGACACCAAGAGCTCCCAACACGATGAGGAGCGATGCCGCCTGGCCGCGCTGCGTGGCCCGAGGCCGCGTCCTCAGTCGCGCCCGTATCTCATTCGATACGAACGCTCCCTGCGTCCTTGCCTCGAACCACCCATCGCGCCCAGTCGGCGGGTCATCATCGTGTTAGGAACTCTTCTCGGCTCGATCCCGAGCCCGTCGAGCGGTGAGATCGAGCTCGGCCCGGTGCAGATACACGCCTATGGGCTGATGCTCCTGCTGGGCATCGTCGCCGCGACCTGGCTGACCGGCCGGCGCTACACGGGCCGCTGGGCCTTCTGGCGCGATCCCGGCGGTGATCTCGTCTTCCGGGTTGCCATGTGGGGCGTCCTCGGCGGCATCGTCGGCGCCCGCCTCTACCACGTCGTCACGAGCTGGAGCACGGTCGACGGGGAGTGGTGGGAGCCTTTCGCCGTCTGGGAGGGCGGCCTCGGCATCTGGGGCGGGATCGCCGGAGGCGTGCTGGTCGGCGCTTGGGTGGTCAAGCGCTCCGGCGAGAGCGTGCTCGCCTTCATGGACGTCGTTGCCCCCGGTCTCCTGCTCGCGCAGGCCATCGGCCGCTGGGGCAACTACTTCAACCAGGAGCTCTTCGGTAAGCCGACCGACCTCCCGTGGGGGCTCGAGATCGACCTCGTGAACCGGCCGCCGGAGTACCAGGATCCCTTGAACGCCGACGCGACGTTCCACCCGACCTTCCTCTACGAGTCGCTCTGGTGTCTCCTGGGCGTGGGCGTGCTGCTACTGATCGACAGGCGCTTCAAGCTGCGCCCGCCGGGCCTCTTCTGCATCTACGTCCTCTGGTACTGCGTCGGCCGCTTCGGGATGGAGCTCCTGCGGATCGACGAGGCGCACGAGTTCCTCGGGCTGCGTCTGAATGCATGGGTCTCGATCGTCGTCTTCGTGCTCGCGCTGCTCGCGTTCGTGTGGTCGCAGCGCAGGGAGGAAGGCGGCCGTCCGAAGCGCAGCAGCGAGCCGCCTCCGCCGCCCGAGGGGCCAACGATGGCGATCCCCAAAGGCCGCGTCCGGTAGCACGGCTAGCATCGCGGCCATGGCGACGGCCGTGCGTGAGCTTCCCCTCGACCTCGACGCGTTCGAGGGCCCCTTCGACCTCCTCCTCACCCTCGTTCTGCGCGAGGAGCTCGAGTTGCGCGACGTCGACGTCGCCGGAATCGTGCTCGCGTTCGTCGAGCGCTTGGCCGAGCGTGACGAGCTCGACCTGGAAGCATGCGGCGAGTTCCTCGTCCTTTCTGCCGCGCTCCTGGAACTGAAGGCGCGCGGGCTCTTCCCGGACGAGGAGCTCGACTTCGAGGGGCTCGACCCCGAGGAAGCCGCCGAGGAGCTGGCAGAGCGTCTCGCCGCCTACCGCCGCTTCCGTGCGGCGGCCGGCTGGCTCGAGGAGCGGCTCGAGGCAGAGTCCGACCGCTACTTCCGGGTGGGCGCCGCGCCGCTCGCTCCTGCGCCTTCGCGCCCGGTCGCGCGACAGGATCCGGCGCAGCTCGTCGTTGCGCTGCGTTCGCTCGCGGCCGTGCCGCCGGAGCCGTCGCTTCGCCACCTCGTCCTCTCGTACCCGCCGCTCTCGCGGTTCCTCGACCGCTTCCGCAATCTGCTGAAGGCTCGTGGACGCTTCGCCTTCGACAACGAGGTCGACCGGCTCTCGCGCGTCGAGCAGATCGTCGCCTTCCTCGCCCTCCTCGAGATGGGCAAGCGCGGCGAGGCCCAGATCGCCCAGGCAGGTCCCTTCGAGCCCATCACGGTATGGAACGCCTCCGCCTCGTAGAGAACCCCGTCGACCGCCTGGCGCGGACGATCGAGGCGCTGCTCGTCATCGCCTCCAAGCCGCTCTCGGTCGCCGAGCTCGCGGCCGCGACCGAGGAGGAGGAAGAGCGGGTCGAGACGGCGCTAGGCCTGATCGCGAGCCGCTTCCGAGAGGGCCGCAGCGGGATCGTCCTGGAGCATGTGGCGGGCGGCTACGCCTATCGCGCCGCGCGGGAGGCCGCCGACGCGTGCGGGCGGCTCGTCGAGCGGCCGGTGCAGCGCGGGCTCTCGCAGGCCGCGCTCGAGACGCTCTCCATCGTCGCCTACCTCGGCCCCGTGAGCCGGCCCGAGATCGCGCGGATCCGCGGCGTCGCGGCCGACTCGGCCGTCGCTGGCCTGGTCGAGCGCAGCCTGATCGCCGAGGCCGGTCGCGAGGGAGAGGGAGGCGCGGTGCGCTACGAGACGACGCCGCTCTTCGAGCGCGTCTTCGGCCTGGAGAACGCCGACGCGCTCCCGGAGCTCGACGAGCTCGCGGGCGACGTCGAGGAGCTGCGCACGCGCCTCGAAGACGTGGCGCGCCGCCCCGCCTGAGGCGCGCTAGCTCGCCTTGACGATTCGCTCGGCTTCCTCGCGCGTGAACGCGCGGAGGGTCTCCGTGGTCACCTGGCCGTGCTTCGCGACCTCGATGAGGATCTGGTACGCGGTCTCGTCGTCCGGCGCCTCGAAGATCTCGACGACGTCGTAGCGCCCGAGCGTCACGTAGGCGTCGACGAACCTGCCGCCGCGGGCCTCGATCGCCCGCTCGGCCTCCTCGACCCGGTCGCGCCAGGCCGGAATGCCGGTCATGCCCTGCGAGGTGAACTTCATCAGGGTGATGTAGATCGGCACAGAGGGATCATGACCGCTTGCGTGCCCCGCGTGAAGGAATCGCCTGCACCGGACGTCGAAACCGACGACAGCGACGAAAGGAGATCGATGAGGCTCGCCCTCGCATTCGCCGTGTTCGGCGCCGCAGTCGCGGCGCTCCCCGCGCCCGCCGCTGCAGACATGGTCGTCCGCAGCGACGAGCGGATCGGAAGCTTTCGCGTCAAGACCGACGGCACCCTCGGTGGGGCCAGGAACGTCTTCGGCGTCCCCAGCCGCTCGGTGCGGACCTCGGATGCGACGTGCTCGGTGACGTGGGCTCGGCTCGGACTGCGGATCGGCTTCTACAACCTCGGCGGGCTGCCCCCCTGCGGGCGCGCGACGGGGCACTTCTCGAACGCCGCCATCACGGGCGCGCAATGGCGGACCGGAAACGGCCTCGCCGTCGGCAATCGCGTGGCGCGGCTGCGCACGCTCTATCCCGGGGCGAGATACGCAAACGACGGGTTCGGCGGAGAGGGCTGGTGGCTCGTGACCCGCCGCAACGCCACGGGGTCGGGCACGTATCCGGGCCTGCTCGCGCGCACGCGCGCAGGTCGCGTGACCGCGTTCGTCGTCCGCTACGCCGCGGGCGGTGACTAGCCCGCGCGGATAATGGCGAGGTGCGCCTGAACGCCTACCTCGCGCGTGCAGGGGTCGCCTCCCGGAGAGGCTCCGAGGAGCTGATCCGCGCCGGCCGGGTGCGGGTCAACGGAGAGGTCGCCGGCCTGGCGACGTTCGTCGAGGCCGGCGACAGGGTCGAGCTCGACGGGACAGAGCTCGGGCCCGAGCCCCTCGCCCACCTGCTTCTCCACAAGCCGGCGGGGGTCGTCACGACGGCGCGCGATCCCCAGGGCAGGCCGACCGTAGTCGGGCTCGTGGCGCACGCCCACCGGGTCGTCCCGGTCGGGCGCCTCGACGTCGACACGACCGGCGCTCTCGTGCTGACGAACGACGGGCCGCTCGCCCACCGGCTCGCCCATCCCCGCTACGAGGTGGACAAGGTCTACGAGGCCGAGGTCGAGGGCGAACCGGGCGACGAGGCGCTCCGCCGGCTCGCGGAGGGCGTGGAGCTCGACGACGGGCTCACTGCGCCGGCGGAGGTGCGGCGCCTCGGGCCGTCGCGCCTCGAGCTCACCCTCCACGAGGGGCGCAAGCACCAGGTCAAGCGCATGTGCGAGGCGGTCGGCCATCCGGTCCGGCGGCTGCACCGGCGTGAATACGCGGGCCTCACGGTCGACGACCTCGCTCCCGGAGATTGGCGCGACCTCACGGCCGCCGAGGTCGAGACACTTCGGGCCGCTACCGCGCGTCCCCCGACAACGGCCAGGGCCCGCGGTCGGGGCGGCTGAAGACGAGTTCCTCCAGGTAGAGGAGCCCGAACGCGCGGTCGAGAAGCGAGCGCCGCCGCTCGTCCAGGAACAGGAAGGCCTTCGCGGCCAGCAGGAGGGACGTGAGCACGACCGACACGACGATGACGGCTTGCTGCACCGTCGTGTAACCGTCGAGCGGCTCGCCCGCGAGGACCAGGTAGACGTTGTTCACCGCCAGGGCGAGGACGAACGCGAGGCACCCGCGCGCGACGGCGCGGCCCCAGCCAGGCGGAACGCCGGTCTCCTCGCGGACGAGCTCGATGTCGAGCGCGCGCATCCCCAGCGTCGAGCCGGAGCGCCAGTAGGCGGCGAAGTAGGCGACGACCGGCACCGCGATCGCGAGCTGGGAGAGCGCGAGCAGGGTCGCTCCGGGAATGCCGCGCAGGTCGCCCGCGTCCCAGCTCGTCAGCCCAACGGCCGAGAAGACTCCGCCGACGATCGAGCCGAGCAGGTAGAGCACCCAGCAGAGCAGCCAGTCGATCGCGCCTGCGCCCACACGGCGTGCCGCGCTCGGGTACGTCGCCGAGTAGGAGCCGTCCGGGGCGAGGAACACCGGCTCAGGGGGGGACGAAGCCGACGCGCTCGTGCACGCGCGCGAGCGTCGCGGCGGCGATGGCATGCGCCTTCGCGGCGCCCTGCGCCAGAATGTCGTGGAGGCGCTGTGGATCGCCGCGCAGCTCCGCGTAGCGCAGGCGGACGGGGTCGAGGAGCTCGACGACCGCCTCTCCGACCTCCTCCTTGAACTTCCCGTACCCGGCGCCGTCGTAGCGGCCTTCGACCGCCTCGGGCGATTCGCCCGTGGCCACGGCCATGATCTCGATCAGGTTCGTGATACCCGGCTTGTCCGCGGCGCGGACCACGTCGCGGCCGGAGTCGGTGACCGCCGAGCGGAGCTTGCGCCTGATCGAGTCGGGCGGGTCGAGGACCCTGACGACGCCGAGGTCAACGCTGAGCGACGTCGACATGCGGCTCGTCGGGTCCTGGAGATCCATGATCTTGGCCCCGATCTCGCCGTAGGTGCCCTCGGGGACGACAAACGTCTCGCCGAAGCGCTGGTTGAACCGCTGCGCGATGTCGCGCGCGAGCTCGATGTGCTGCCGCTGGTCCTCGCCGACCGGAACCATGTCGGCGTCGTAGAGCAGGATGTCCGCCGCCTGGAGAACCGGGTAGGTCATGAGGCCGACCGAGAAGCTCTCCTGCGCCGCCGACTTCTCCCGGAACTGTGGCATGCGGCGCAGCTCGCCGAGCGGCGCCATGCACTCGAGCACCCACGTGAGGCGCGGGTGCTCCGGCACGTGGCTCTGCACGAAGAGCGTGCAGGCGTCCGGATCGAGGCCTGCGGCAATGAGGAGCGCGGCGAGGTCGAGCGTCGACTCCCGGAGCACCTCGGGGTCCTGCGGGACCGTGATCGCGTGGAGGTCGACGATCGGATGAAAGGCGTCGACCTCGTGCTGCTCGGTCGCCCAGCGGCGGATGGCGCCGACGTAGTTGCCGAGGTGCTTCTCGCCCGTGGGCTGGATTCCGGAGAGGACGCGCATGTGTCGCGCCGATTATCGCTAACTACACTGAACGCCGATGGCTGTGACGAAGCCCTCCTGGACGCCTTCCTCGTGGCGGTCGCATCCTGCACTCCACCAGCCGGACTGGCCGAGCGAGGAGCGGGCCGAGGCCGCGCGCGCCCGTCTCGCGGTTGTGCCCCCGCTCGTGTTCGCCGGCGAGGCGCGTCAGCTCCGCTCCGTGCTCGCAGAGGCCGCAGAGGGTCGCGCGTTCCTGCTCCAGGCGGGGGAATGCGCCGAGTCGTTCCACGACCTCTCGGCCGTCCACATCCGCGAGAAGCTGAAGATCATGCTCCAGATGGCGGCCGTGCTCACGTACGGCGCCACGCTTCCGGTCGTGAAGGTCGGGCGGATCGCCGGCCAGCTCGCGAAGGCGCGCTCGTCGCCAATGGAGGACGTCGGCGGCCAGGAGATCCCGTCGTTCCGCGGACACATGATCAACGACGACGCCCCGAACGCCGAGGCGCGGATCCCCGACCCGGATCGCATGGTGCAGGCGTACAACCACGCCACCGCGACGCTGAATCTGCTGCGCGCATTCACGAAGGGCGGCTTCGCCGACCTCATGCGCGTCCACGAGTGGAACCAGGAGTTCGTCGCCTCGTCGCCGGAGGGCCGCCGCTACGAGCAGCTCGCGTCCGAGATCGAGCGCGCGCTGCGCTTCATGGCCGCGTGCGGGATCGACCTCTCGGCCGAGTCGCAACTCCACCAGGTGGACATCTGGACGAGCCACGAAGGCCTCGTGCTCGACTACGAGGAGGCGCTCACGCGGCGCGACTCGACGACGGGCGACTGGTACGACTGCTCCGCGCACATGCTCTGGATCGGGGAGCGCACGCGCCAGCCCGACGGCGCGCACGTGGAGTTCTTCTCGGGCGTGCACAATCCGCTCGGCCTCAAGGTGGGCCCGACCGCGACGCCCGACGAGGTGCTCGAGCTGTGCGAGCGCCTCAATCCGGATCGGATTCCCGGCCGCCTCACGCTCGTGGCGCGCATGGGCGCCGACCAGGTCTACGAGCTCCTGCCGCCCCTCCTGCGCGCGGTGCGTGAGTCCGAGCATCCCGTGCTCTGGACATGCGATCCCATGCACGCCAACGTCTTCAAGACCGAGTCCGGGTTCAAGACGCGCCGCCTCGACGCGATCATGGCCGAGATCGAGGGCTTCTTCGCCGCCTGCCGCAAGGAGCGCGTCTGGCCGGGCGGCATTCATCTCGAGTTCACCGGCGAGGACGTGACCGAGTGCCTCGGCGGCTCGGAGGCGGTCCTCGAGGACCAGTTGAACGCCCGCTACATGACGCTCTGCGACCCGCGGCTGAACGCGCGGCAGTCGCTCGACCTCGCCTTCACGCTCGCCGAGCTCATGCGCCGCCGCGACTCTCGACCGCAGTAATGGTCGAGCGCCTCGGGATCGTCGGCACCGGGCTGATCGGCGCCTCGGTGGGCCTGGCCGCGAAGCGCGCCGGCGTGGCGCACGTGGTCGGCTATGACGCGGATCCCGAGTTCCTCTCGGTGGCCGCCGAGCGCGGCGCGCTGGACGAGCCTGCCGACAGCCTCGTCGCGGCGGTTGAGAACGCCGACCTCGTCGTGGTCGCGACGCCGGTCGCCACGCTCGGCGAGCGCATCGACGAGGCGCTGGCGGCAGCCTCCAACGGCTCGACCGTGACCGACGTGGGCTCTACGAAGTCCGCGCTCTGTGCGGCGATCGGGGATCGCGTCCGCTTCATCGGCGGCCATCCCGTGTGCGGCTCGGAGGCGCGCGGCCCTGCGAGTGGGAGCGACCAGCTCTTCGTCGGCGCGACGTGGTTCCTGACCCCCGTCGCCGAGACCGAGCCGGAGCGCTACCGCCTCCTGCACGGCTTCGTCTCCTCGCTGGGCGCCGTCCCCGTGGCAATCGACCCGACCGCCCACGACCGGCTGCTGGCGATCACGAGCCACCTGCCGCACGCGCTCGCCAACGTCGTCCTCAACTACGCCGGCTCGGTGCGCGTCGACGGCCACGAGCCGCTCGGCTCTGCCGGCGGCTCCATGCGGGACATGACCCGTGTGGCCGGGGCGAACCCGCGAATCTGGATCGACATCTTCCTCGACAACGCCGAGGAGCTCCGGACCTCGCTCGTCGAGCACCGGCGCCGAGTCGAGGAGCTGGAGCGCGCGCTCGAGACGCGTGACGCAGGCTGGCTCGCCCGCTGGATCGGCGAGGCGGCGGGGAACCGGCGCCGTCTCCTGACGGATGCCTACGAGGATCCCGGCGCGATGCAGCGGGTGCGCGTGCACGTCCCCGACCGGCCTGGCGTGCTCTCTGGCATCACGCAGGCGCTCGGCGCCGAGAAGATCAACATCGAGGACTTCGAGCTCGACCACCTCTCGCCCGACCGCGGCGGCACGCTCGACGTGCTCGTCGCGGGCGAGGACTCCGCACGCAAGGCCGCCGACCTGCTCGAGGCGCAGGGCTACTCGGTGATCGTCTCGCCGGCCTTCGAGGACTGATTCGGTTGAGGATCGAGCCGGCGGCGGCGATTCGGGGGGACATCGCCGTTCCAGGCGACAAGTCCGTCTCCCATCGCGCCCTCCTGCTCGGTGCGATCGCCGACGGGGAGAGTGAGATCGAGGGTTTCGGCGCCTCCAAGGACACGCTCTCGACCGCCGCGGCCGTGCGGGCGCTCGGAGCCGGGGTCGAGGTGGACGGCGACCGTGTCCGCGTCCAGGGCGTCGGGCTGCGCGGGCTGAAGGAGCCCGGCGGGCCGCTCGACTGCGGGAACGCGGGGACGCTGATGCGCCTTCTCCCGGGCATCCTGGCCGGTCATGAGGGGCGCTTCGAGCTCGTCGGCGACGAGTCGCTCTCGACCCGGCCGATGGAGCGGATCGCCGAGCCGCTCCGGGCCATGGGCGCGCGCGTGGAGACCGAGGACGGGCATGCGCCGGTGGTCGTCGAAGGCGGTGCGCTCGAGCCCGTCCGCTGGCAGCTCCCGGTGGCCAGCGCCCAGGTGAAGTCGGCGATCCTGCTCGCCGGCCTCTACGCGGAGGGCGGACCCACGGTCGTCGTGGAGCCAGCGCCGACGAGGGACCACACCGAGCGGATGCTCGAGGCGATGGGCGCGCGCGTGCAACGGAAGGCGAAAGAGTCGGGCGTCTTGCCGGTGGAGGGCCTCCGCCCGCTCCGCACTTCGGTGCCGGGAGATTTCTCGTCAGCGGCGCCCTTCATCGTCGCGGCGACGCTGCTCGCCGAGTCCGAGCTGCGGCTGCACGGCGTGGGGATGAACCCGACCCGGACGGGCTTTCTCGCCGTGCTCGAGCGCATGGGTGCCCGGATCGCGGTCTTCAACCGCCGGGCGGTCGGCGGCGAGCCGGTCGCAGACCTCCAGGTGGAGCCCGCCGAGCTCGTGGCGACGGCGGTGCGTCCCGAGGAGGTGCCGACGCTGGTCGACGAGTTGCCGCTCTTCGCGCTGGCGGCCGGGATGGCGCGCGGGGACAGCGTCGTCACCGGCGCCGAGGAATTGCGCGTAAAGGAGTCGGACCGTGTCGAGAGCGTGAAAGATGCCCTGCGGCCACTAGGCGTGCACATCGAAGCGCGTCAGGATGGCTTCCGGGTTCGTGGGGTCCCCACCCGCCCTAAGGGTGGGGGCGTGATCGAGGCCGCGGGCGACCACCGCATCGCCATGCTCGGGGCGGTGGCCGGGCTTGTCTCGCGCGAGGGCATCGAGCTTCAGGGTGCGGAAACCGTCGCTGTAAGCTTCCCCGACTTCTTCGCCATGCTCGACTCCCTCGCCCTCCGATAACCGACCTGGAGCGCCAGTGATCGTCGCCATCGACGGCCCAGCAGGCTCCGGGAAGAGCACGGTCGCGCGCGGACTCGCGGAGCGGCTCGGCTTCCGCTACCTGGACACGGGCGCGATGTACCGGGCGCTGACCCTGCTCGCGCTCGAGGACGGAGTGGGGCTCGACGACGAGGCCGCGCTCGCCGCGCTCGCCCTCGACAACCCCGTGCGCTTCGACGGTGACCGGGTCTCGGTGCGGGGCAA